>JANNDD010000351.1:0-24269 GCA_031387365.1 Armatimonas sp.
AGCCGCGCCATCGCCGCCCGCGCCGCCGCAACCGTCGCATCCGTGCGCTGGCTGGTGGCAAACGCCCCCCCGATATTGGCGCAGCTTGTGGCCCAGTAGTGGCTCACGGCATCAATCATGCGCTGCGGCACTTGCGTCCCACCAGGGTTATCGAAAAAGATCAGGTCAGGGTTGTTAGCCAGCGCCGGGAACTGCGCCCGGACAGTATCAATGGGAAAACTCATGCCAGAGCGTATCACCACTCTCTATGGGAGACAAGGTGGCAGGTGTTGCAGCGAAACGCGAAGCGATGCCAGTCTTCAGAAAGATCCCAAGCGCCACCGCATGACGGACAGGGGCGTTTTTTTCGAGGGTGTGGAGGGTACAGATAGAGGTAGAAAGGCTTGCCCATGCGAGCGCTGAGGTGCTCGGCCAGCGCCTTGCCCGAGCGTCCCAGGCTGCCATCGTGCTGGCGAATCTCGCGGGTTGCGGCGCGCTCCAGAGTGGTGCACTGCATCTGAAGGCTATCACAGGCTTGCCAGTTGCTCGCCCAGTGGAGCAGCCCAAGCGACTCCGAATTATCAGGATCGGTAACGGGAAGTCGGTAGAGAGGCACGGGGCCGAAGCAATCCCCGCACCGCACTGGGGACTCCAGCGACAGATACATGGTGTAGAGGATATAGCACGAGGGACTTGTACAAAGGCAACCCGTCGCGCTCAGGAGGTCTTCACCCAGTTCTCTGATCTCAAGCCGAATCCCGCGCTCCTCCAGCTCCGCCCGTGTGCGCCGCGCCCAGATAGTATCGTTGGCCGCATTCAGCGCCCCAGGCTCAGGAATCGCGGCAAACACGCGCCAACCCGTCGGGAGCGTATGCGTAAGCCAGCTTGGCAGGCTGACCTGCCCATGATTGCGCCAGATACTCAGAAGTCCATGCACTTGCTCCTCCAGATATTCGATGTCGGGCTGCTGCTCCCATAGAAAATCAATCGCTACTGTCTGCATGGCATTTTCTCTCACACTGTATCGCCACATACTGATAAAATCGAAGGCATGGACGAGAAGAATCACCAAAAACGGCAGGCGGCGTGGCTTGCCATTGGGAGCTTGCTTTGGGGGCTCGGCTCGGTGGGGATTTGGGTGTTCTGGGAGTATCTTTTCGGTTTGGAGAGCCGAACCTTTATACCACTCACACCTTTTCTTTTACTCGCCTGGTGGTGCGTTGGCCCGGCTCTTTTCGTCGTAGGGATTGTTCGTCTCATAAAGAAGCAGCGTGGGGCGGTACTGCTCTTACTCAATATTCTCTTTCCACTGATGATCTGGGGGATTTTCAAGGACACTATGCCCAAGATGCGGTGGGAGCGCGAGAAAGCGGCAATGATGCGCCAGCTTCAGGAAGCGCAGGCACGGCCTTTTGACTCACTTCCCCTCGCGCCTCACGCACGAAAAGATGGTGCTTTTGATGTCCGTCTTGTGTCCCCAAACTTTCGGCTCAGCCGTGACCAAGCGGGCCATATCCGGGCGTCTTTTGTCCGCTTCCGGATGGGGTTAGACAACGGAGTGGCCTATGTCTACGATCCGCAGGATAAGCTGAGCGCGGAGATCTTTGCGAAGAATGGGAAGACGGAGTACGCGACTACCGGGCTGGGCTGGGCGCTCTCGGGCTTTGGTATTCTCTCGGGGATTACGCCACTGGGCGATCACTGGTACCGTTGCAACTTCACCTGAAACTCTCCTTTTTAATTTTCTTGACAAGATACGACAGGTGTCGTATAGTGCCAGATAATTAGATACGACAGGTGTCGTATTGGAGGCGTTATGGAGAAAAAGTCAAGTCTGGGTCGGGCAGAGTCCGAGGTGCTGCGCTTTATTGCGGAGCGCCACCCGATCAGTGTGCGCGAGGTGGCGGAGAGCTTTGGGGCGGTGCGTAAGACCACGATTCTCAATATGATGGAGCGCCTGCGGGAGAAGGGCTTTCTTACCCGCGAGCCGCACAATGGCATCTTCCAGTACTCTCCCACCCAGACCCAAGCCACTCTCATGCGCGGCCTCGTCGCGGATTTTGTAGACACGATGCTGGGCGGCTCCGTCGAGCCGTTTGCCGCCTATCTTGCCGAGAAAGAGACGCTGACGGTGGCGGAGATTATGCGCCTCAAAGAGATCATCGCCAAGCTGGAGGAAAAACCATGACCGACACGCTCCTTCGCGCCTCGCTCCAGAGCGGCGTTGCGCTTCTCGTGCTCGCTGTGCTCTGCCGCCTCTGTGCCCGCCTGCCTGCCCACACGCGCTGTGGGCTCTGGCGGCTGGGTTATGTCAAGTGTCTCGTCGCTTTTGTCTTCTCCACTACCCTTGCGATCCCTATTTTATCTACTTCGTCGAGTCTTCCAGCAAGTGAGTCTCTGTTTCTAGCAAGTGAGTCCCTGCCTCTAGCTACTGAGTCGAGTCCTCCTGTCAGTGAGGAAGCTCCTCCTGCTGCTGAGTCTCCCTCGGGCACAGCTAAGTGGGCATCGGGTATGGCTTTTCTCTACTTTCTAGGAGTTGTCGTCGCCGCACTTCACCTGCTGATCGCCGCCACGCAGACCGCGCTTCTCCTTCAACGCGCGACGCCAACGTCCCACCCAGCCCTTGCGCCGCTTACCCAAGGCTTTGGCCTACGACGAGCGCCGCGCATCGCCCGACTTGCGAGCTTCACCAGCCCGCTGCTTGCCTTCAACACAATCCTACTGCCCGAGCCCGCGCTTGCCGACGAGCATCTAATTCTTGCCCATGAGCTGGCCCATCTCAAGCGCCATGATTTATTCTGGGAAGCCCTCGGTGCGTTTGTGGGAGTGCTCCTCTGGTTCCATCCGCTGGTCTGGTACGCCCGGCGTGAGGAGAAACTCGCCCGTGAGCAAGCCGCCGATGCCCTTGTGCTTGCCGTCACCAACGCCCCCCGCGCTGAGTACGCCCGTGTGCTGCTCACCACAACGCTTCGCCACACACCCGCGCTTGCCGTCGGAGCCTTCGAGCGTCCCTCATGTCTTCGGCGCAGATTAGAAGCACTTGCACAGCCGACTTTGCCCAAACATAAAGTGCTTGGGTTGATGCTATTAGTCTGTCTTCTTGTCGTGCCCGCACTGATTCCGTGGCGAGCCGTCGCACGGCAGGCAACCGTTGCTCCACTACCTCTAGAACCGCAAGTGACATTTACCAACGGCGTGACGGTTCAAGGGCAGCTTACGGATGGCTTAACACACAAACCAATGGCAGGTGTGCGAGTCATTGCACTGACAAAAGATACATCGCTAATCCGCCGTGGTGTGGAGATTCCTCAAGAGCGTCAGGTTAATACGACGCGAACCGATCACGAGGGGCGCTACTATCTGTCGTTGCCCGCAAAAACGCTCTGTCGCATCGAGGCAGTAATTCTCGTGCCTTTAGAAGGGAAGGAGGGCTGGTCGGTTGATGGAACCAGTCGCAGGTTGCATGAGCAATCCTCCCGAACTGTCTCTGGCGAAGCCGGTCAGGTGCTGAGCGCAGATTTGGTTGCTATTTCGATGCAGCCCGTCCAAGGAGCCGTGATAGACGCAAATAATATCCCTGTGGCGAATGCGGAGATAACTCTCCTGAGTGGAGTGTCTGGGCCGTATAAAACTGATTCCAAGGGAAATTTCTCTATCCCCGAGAGCCAGCTGAGCTTGGGAACCAAACAAGGCAACTATGGCTACCGTGACCATAAAACGGGCAAGTTTATCACAACCAACTACCGTGAGGAGCGGAAAACCATTCGCCTTCGTGTGATTCGTGGTGAGGAGTCCGCCGACATCGAGGTGCCTGCAACAAGCCTGGAGCCACTGACCTTGCGCCTGGAGAAGGGAAAACTGGTCAAGGTCTTTGGTCGTGTCGTCGATGATCTCGGGCGAGCAGTGGGTGGCGTGGCCGTCTCTGGTGCCAGTAGCCTTAATGTCCATCCTTTTGATACGCGCTGGCTCAAGACAACAACCGATGCCACGGGAGCCTTTACTTTCTTCATAACACCGGGTCAGGTGTTTCACTTTGGTTGTACGAAGCTTGGGTACGGGGCTGTGGGCTACAACCCCGGCGCTCCCGCTGTGCTTAGTAAGCCACATAACGCTGGGAAGCTAGTGCTTTTTCGGGCAACCGCGCGTGTTGATGGGTTTGTACTTACCCCTGAAGGCAAACCGGCGACAAAGGCAACTGTACAGATTTATGGGACGCACAATAACTACCGCGCCGATACCGATGTTCAGGGCCACTTCACGGCGCAAGTTGTCCCGACCAATGACCTGAAGATCACTGCCTTCTGGCAGAAGGAGAAGCAGCAATTTATCGGCTCCGGGACACTTCCCCTCGGCAAACAGACGCATATCATCCGCTTGGCCGAGACCAAACCACATCAGCTCTAGGCAGAACCAAAGGTATCATAGGAGGCATGAGTAGCATTTTCACCGCCGATCTCAAAGGCATTATCGCACCATGCCCCGCCTGTGGCCAGAAAAACCGCCTTCCCTACGAGCGCCTCGCCGCTTCAGGGACGTGTGGCAAGTGCGAGGGGAGCTTGCCGCTGGTCAATGCTCCCGTGGAGATTCCCAGCACCGCCGTCTTCAATGCCGTGATCGCCGCCAGCCCACTGCCGGTTTTGGTGGATTTCTGGGCCGAGTGGTGTGGCCCTTGCAAGATGCTCGCTCCGCAGCTCGAACGCGTGGCGACGCAAGAGGCGGGCCTGTCTCTGATTGTCAAGGTCAACACCGAGGCACTTCCCGGGCTCTCGGCGCAGTACAATATCCAGGGAATTCCGGCGCTGCTGCTCTTCAGGAACGGCAAGCTGGTCGCGGAGCAAGCGGGTGCGCAGCCCGCCTCAGCCATTCGGGATTTCATCTATCGGTAGCCCTCCCCCGACGTTGGAGGTCGAGGGCTGACTGGCCTTCGGCCATAAAGTCGCTCCGCGACAGGTGCCGTTTGTGATGTCGCGGAGCGACTTGGTGGCGGCACGCCAGAAGCGAAGCGGAGCCCCCCTCGTTCATGAGGGAGGGTACAATGAGGTCATGAGCCTCTATGATTCCCTTCCGCTGACTTTTCCTCGCCGCAAGACCCGCGCCGTTCGCGTGGGCAAGGTTTTTATTGGGGGCGACCATCCCGTGGTCGTGCAGTCCATGATCACCGAGGAGACCAAGAACGTGGACTCTTGCGTCCGACAGATCACCGAGATGGCGCGCAAGGGGGCGGAGCTGGTGCGTGTGACGACGCCTTCGATGATGGAGGCGCACAAGCTAGGCGAGATTAAGGCGAAGCTGCGAGCGCGACTGATAGACGTTCCCCTCGTCGCGGATGTGCACCACCAGGGCAGCGATATCGCCGTCGCCGTCGCCGAGTTCGTGGATAAGGTGCGCATCAACCCAGGGCTGTTTGTCTTTCACAAGCACACACGCCGCTCGGAGTTCACCGAATCGGAGCACGACGAGCAGCGCGAAGCCATCGAGGCGAGCTTGGTTCCGGTGATCGAGGCGTGCAAAAAACGCGATATTGCCATGCGCATTGGGGTGAATCACGGCTCACTGGCCGAGCGCATGTTGGTCACTTTCGGTGATACGCCCGAGGGCATGGTACAGAGCGCCCTGGAGTATCTCAGGATCTGCGAGAAGCATAACTTTCAGAACTTAATCATTTCTTTGAAGGCCAGCCGCGTCCCGATCATGCTCGCCGCCAATCGGCTCATGGTGCAGCGCATGGACGCGGAAGGCATGGACTACCCGCTCCACCTTGGAGTGACTGAGGCAGGCGACGGCCAGTACGCGCGCATCAAGAGCACGACGGGCATTGGAACGCTTCTTGCCGAGGGCATCGGCGATACCATTCGAGTCTCTTTGTCCGAAGATCCTATCCAAGAACTGCCGGTTTGTTATGAAATCTTGCAAGCATTGGGTCTGCGAAAAACACAAGTGGAGTTTATCGCTTGCCCAAGCTGTGGACGTACGAAATTTGATCTTCCTACGGTATTAAACCAAGTAAAACGCGCTACAAATCATTTAATTGGACTTGATATTGCCGTAATGGGCTGTATAGTAAATGGCCCTGGTGAAATGGCCGACGCTGATTATGGTTATGTCGGAAAAGCGGGCGGAAAAATAACACTATATCGCAAGAGAGATGAAATTAAAACCGTGGATCAGAGTGTTGGTGTTGAAGAGTTGATCTGGCTCATTAAATCCGATGGTAAGTGGCAGGAACCGAAAAAGGAGAATTGAAATGCCTTCGCCGTTTCCGGGGATGGACCCTTGGCTAGAGAGTCCGATTCACTGGGCCAATATGCACATTCACTTGATGACGGAGATCACGCGGCGGCTAAACCGCGAGCTTTCCGAGGCATTTGTGGCCGTGATGGATGAAAATGTCTATCTGCTACCGTCGCGGGAGAAGTATCTGCCCGCTGTGACGGTTCGCCGTACCCCGAATTTTGCGACGGCACCCAACATGCGCTCGGCTTCGGCGGGGCAGGGGCGCGGGGTGACGACGGCAGTGGAGGTGCTGGAAGCGGACGAAGAGGTGCGCGAGCCGTTTATCAAAGTTATGACGACCCATGATGACCGACACGTGGTTGCCGTGATCGAGGTGCTGAGTCCAGTGAACAAGCTGGGAGCCGGGCGGGAGCAGTATCGAAAGAAGCAGCTCGATATGCTGGAGGGCGATGTTCACTTGCTTGAAATAGATTTACTGCGGGTAGGTCAACACACCGTTGCGGTTGCGCCTGCGAGCTTGCTTTCCTGGCATGGAACTGCGTGGGACTATGTCGTCTGTTTGCACCGGGCAAGACGGTAGGCTATGCGGACATTTTGCTGGATCTCGGAGCGATTTTCACGAGCTGCTACGACGATGGGGCTTTTCAGCGCTCCGTGGACTACTCGCAGCCGCCCACGCCGCGCTTGAAACCCTCCGATGCCCAGTGGGCGGCTGAGTGGCTCAAGCCAGGGTGATATTGGCAGCGAGTAGTGCGTCTCGCAGGGCGCCGCGTAGGTGCGGGAGAAGCTGTGCGGGGCGCTGGCCTTTCGGGGCCTTAAAGGTGATCTTTAGGGTCGTCTTGGTGGCATCGGCGAGGGTGATTCCCTCGACACGGGCAGGCTCGGGAAGACTCTGCGTGGCAAGCGTCTCCACGATGATTTTTGTCACGGTGGCGATGTCCTCAGCGGCACCGACCGAGAGTTCAAAGCTTGAACCCACTAACCCTCGGCTGTGGTTGCAGACCTGGGCAATATCCCCGTTAGAGAGAATATAGAGCTTGCCGTCATCGTCGCGGATTCGGGTAATGCGCATCCCGAGCTCCTCGACAACGCCCGTGACGGTACCGATGGTGATGTAGTCTCCCGCAACATACTGGTCTTCGAGAAGCAAAAAGTAGCCCGTGATTACGTCTTTGACGAGCTTCTGTGCGCCAAAGCCAAAGGCGAGCCCGGCGACACTTGCGGTTCCGACAATCGCCGTGATATTGATCCCCACCAGGCTCAGACCCGAGACGATAAAAACAAAGCCCAGCACAAAGTCTGCCGTGTTCTGAAGCAGACCCGCGAGGCTACGCACCCGTGATGCCTGGTGTTCCGCCTTGGCCCGTTCCGCGAGCTGCTCCCCGACACGGCGCACGACACGCTTGAGCAGCCAGCGCATCGCCAGGTAGAGCACCACCAGTAGCACAAGCTCTAGCGCAAAGAGCACGATGCGTCCGTAGGCGAGTCTCTCCAGTCCCGTTAGCTCCGAGAAGTCCTCTACGACGCCGCGCGCGGAGATCGGGGGCTTGGGGAGAGGAGCTGGAGTGGGGGGCACTACGCGAACCCGCCCTCACCGAGCTTATCAGCCTGGTCAATGGTGACGAGCGCATCAATGATCGGCTGAATATCGCCGTCCATAATGTTATTTAGCCCGTGCATTGTCAACCCGATTCGGTGGTCTGTCAGGCGGTCTTGTGGGAAGTTGTAGGTGCGGATCTTGTCAGACCTATCCCCGGAGCCCACTTGGAGCCGCCGGTTCTGTGTCACAGACGAGAGCAGCTTCTCTAGTTCCATGTCGTACAGACGGGCACGCAGGACGCGCATGGCCTGCTCCCGGTTCTGGAGCTGCGAGCGCTGGTCCTGGCAGGCCACCACAATACCTGACGGCAGATGGGTAATACGGACAGCCGTCTCGTTTTTCTGGACGTTCTGGCCGCCTGCCCCCCCCGAGAGGTAGTAGTCCATCTTCAGATCCTTGGGATCAATATTCACTTCCACATCGTCCACTTCCGGCATCACGGCGACCGTGGCCGTAGACGTATGAATCCGCCCGCCGGACTCGGTGACGGGAACGCGCTGGACTCGGTGAACACCACCCTCGAACTTTAATTGTGAGAACGCGCCCTCTGCCTGGATCGAGAGCTGGGCATCTTTCACCCCGCCAATTCCCGTCTCCTGGCAGGCAATAAGCTCGCTCTTCCAGCCCAGGCGCTCCGCCCAGCGCATGTACATTCGTAGGATCTGGGCACAAAATAGCTCCGCCTCACCGCCGCCCGTGCCGGGACGAAACTCCATAATCACGTTTTTATCGTCGGCAGGGTCTTTGGGGAGCAACATGAGCTTGAGCTCTTTTTCCAGCGGCGCGACTTGTGGCTTGAGCTCGTCTAGCTCCATCTGCGCCAGCTCTTTCATCTCGGAGTCACCCACCATCTCTTCAGCATCCGTGATGCCCTTGAGCACGGCTTTATAGCGGCGGAATGTGGTGACGAGCGGGGTCAGCGACGTGTGCTCCCGCGCGATGGGAGCGTAGCGCTTCACATCACTGGCAACGGCAGGATCCATCATCTGATGGAGCAGCTCTTCGTAACGTCGTTCAACATCGAGTAGTTTTTCAAACATGGCAGCCCTTGTTTTACCATAGGGACAGGGCAATCGCCGGGGAAGGGAACCAACTGGCTAGAATTCTAATGGTTATTTTATAAATTAATTAATGAATTAAAAATATCATTCGTATCCTATTTGGCATAAGAAATGTAGGTTGGATTTCATAATTGCAGGGTAGAATTCCCGCTGGAAGAAATTTATGAATATTTGTGTTATTGGAACGGGTTATGTTGGTTTAGTCACGGGCGTGATCTTTGCGGATCTGGGTAACGAGGTCATCTGTGTAGACAAGCTGGAAGCGAAAGTGGAGCAGCTGAATCGTGGTGAGATGCCGATCTACGAGCCGGGGCTGGAAGAGCTTGTTCAGCGCAATGCGGAAGAGGGACGCCTGACATTTACGACGGATCTCGAGAGTGCGGTGCGCAAGTCGGAGATTATCTATATCTGTGTGGGAACTCCGCCGCGTGAAGACGGCTCGACAGATATGGGGCAGGTGGAGAGCGCGGCACGTGGGATCGCGGCAGCGATGGACCGCTATAAAGTGATCGTGAATAAGTCTACCGTGCCTGTGGGAACGGGCAGCTTTGTGCGGGAAGTGATCGAGACCAACCGGCGGCGAAATGTAGACTTTGATGTGGTCTCGAACCCGGAGTTTCTGCGCGAGGGCTCGGCGATTCAGGATGCGCTCAACCCGGATCGAATCGTGATCGGTGCCCCGAATCAGATCGTCGCGCTGAAAGTGCTAGAGCTCTATGCGCCGCTGGAGCGCCCGATGATCATCACTGATGTCGCCAGCGCGGAGCTCATAAAATATGCCTCCAATGCGTTTCTTGCCGTGAAGATTAGCTTTGCCAACTCGATTGCTAATATCTGCGAGGCCGTGAACGCCGATGTGATCCAGGTCATGAAAGGTGTCGGGCAAGACCGAAGAATTGGCTCGGCGTTCCTCAATGCGGGGCTGGGTTACGGGGGAAGCTGTTTTCCCAAGGACTCGTCGAGCTTGCTCCACACTGCACAGAGTGTCGGCTACGACTTTCCTATCTTAGAGGCGACAATAAAAACCAACGAGGAGCAGCCCAAGCGCTTTATCAAGAAAATTGAGACGGAGCTAGGGGGCTTTGAGGGTAAGAAAATCGCGCTTCTGGGGCTTGCCTTTAAAGCCAACACCGACGACATGCGCGATGCCAAGTCGCTGGATGTGATTGCGGCGGTGCTCGCGGGCGGTGGTGAGATCGTCGCTTTTGATCCGATTGCGATGGAAAACTGCAAGAGGATCTTCCCACAGATCACCTACGCCAAGAGTGCCTTCGAGGCGGCGGCGGGTGCTGATGCGGCTGTTGTGGTGACGGAGTGGAATGAGTTCAAGCAGATTAACTTAGAGAAACTCAAGGCGGCCATGCGTGGCAACGTCGTTTTTGATGGCCGTAATCTCTACGACCCGGAGAAGATGCGCCGTGCGGGGTTTGTCTATCATGGGGTCGGGCGCAGTAGTAAGTAGAAAATACGGTACCCCTTGCGTATTCTGCTTCCGCCCTCAGAAGGAAAGACCGACCCGCTCCGTGGCACTCCACTAGAGCTGGCGGGCCTCAGCTTTCCGGAGCTTGAGCCGCACCGTCGGCTTGTGCTGGATGCTCTCACCACACTCTGCACGACCGACTCTGGTGGAGCATGTTCCACGCTGGGCCTCACGCCAAACCAGAGTGCTGAGGTCGTGCGCAACCAGAGCCTCTGGCGTGTGCCCACCGCTCCAGCCTGGCAGATCTACTCCGGGGTTCTCTACGGGCAGCTCGATGCCGCCTCGCTGACTGCGGCACAGCGCACACGGCTTACGGGGCGCGTGTGGATCGCCAGTGCACTCTTCGGGTTTGTGGGGTTTACGGATCGCATTCCGGCCTACCGTCTTTCCGGTGATACCGTTTTACCGGGTATAGGCTCTCTTTCACGGTTCTGGCGCGACTCTTTAACCCCGCTGCTGTTAGGAGTTGACGAGTCGGAGGTGATGGTGGACTTGCGCTCGGGAACCTATATTAAGCTAGGGCCGCTTCCCGCTGCGGTGGCGGAGCGCGCTGTCGTTACACGGATACTCCAGCACATGCCCTCGGGGCCGCCGAAGCTCATCACGCACTTCAACAAGGCTACCAAGGGGCGCATCCTGCGAGCCGTGGCCCAGCACCCGGGAAAGCTTCGCACCATAGACGACCTCGCGCAGCTAATCGCCACACTGGGCGCGGACGTAACACTGATCCCACCGACGCGTGCAGGGCAGCCTCAGCAGCTAGACATTATTTTGATGGGGGTGGGTTAGAGCCAACTCCATCGAAGAGCTTGATGTGCCCAAAGTCTGGGTAGCGCCCGTCTTTCTTATTGCCCTGCCCCGTCGCGCCTGCGAGAGCAAGCTGAGTGCCGCCGCCGAGCCATGCGGCATCGGTGATGCGCATCTTGCAGTCTAGAGCGTGCACTAAGCTGCCCGAGCTAGCATCAAAGAGTGCTGCGTTCCACTTGCTCTGGGCTAGCTTTCCAGCCATCAGAAAGATTTTCGTGCTGGGGTGAAAACGAAGCGACTCCATGAGGCCCGTCCCGGCATCGGCATCTTGAATCTGCGAGACTTTTCGTACGGGAGTTTCTGTCCAAGCGAAGCGCTGCCAGGTCTGCTTGCCATTGCCCGCCATCGGGTCCACCATTGGCCCCATACCACAGGCCAGCAGCTCGCGGCCATCGGGGCTAAACGCGAGATCGAAGATGCCACCGATGTAGTGATGGCTCTTGATAATGCCCCAGCAGGTAAAGTCCGGCGTTGTCCACGTTGCCACTTGCTTGCCCGTTGCCAGCTCCCAGACCCGAATCTCGCCCATGAGATTTGCGGCGGCGATATGTTTACTATCCGGGCTAAAGGCCACCGAGAGTACGGGAGGCGTGTGCGCGAACGCCGCGACTTGTTTGCCCGTCTCCGTTTCGAAGACTCTCACGCTGGGTTCGCGCTCTTTGGCGGGTTCGTACTTCTCGCCGCCCGCCAGATACTGCCCGGTGACACTCGCGACCAAGCGCTCGTCGGGTGAGATGCGCATCTTCCACGACCAGAAGTTATGGGCTTTGACTGCCCGAATCTCTTTGGCCTCGGAGTTGGTAGGTGTAAACCAGCGCAACATCCCATCGTAGCCGGCCGAGAGGAGCTGATTTGACTTTGCTAGATACGCCACGCCGCTGGCATAGCTCTCATGCTTGCCGAGCCTCTGCGGGATCCCGGACTCGATAGGAACGGTCCAGATCCCACCATCGAGGCAAGCCGCAAAGAGCTGCTTACTGTCCGGCGATGCGGCAACGGCAAGCACGGCTGTCGGGAGCTTCAGGTCTTTAATGGGGGTGAGGCGAACAACCTCTCCCACCCCCGACCCCTCCCTCTCCCGGGCACTCGCAAGCTCGTTGGGAAAGAGAGGGGAGCCAGATTCGGATTCCCCTTTCCCAGTGAGGTACGAACGCCCGGGAGAGGGGTTAGGGGAGAGGTTTTTCATTTCAGTACCTCCCGAATCGGCTCGGCCTTGTCCTCGACTCGGTAAAACGTCGGGATGTCCTCGGCTTCGTACTCGGCGTAGGGATCGAGGCCCAGCGCGGTAAAGATCGTCGCGAAGAGGTTTTTCTCATTGAAGGGTTTCTCGGTCACATCCACTCCATCGGCATCTGTTGCGCCCACGACCACGCCACGCTTGATGCCCGCGCCCGCCATCGCTAGGCTCCAGGCATCGGGGTAGTGATCGCGGCCCCGGGCGGCATTGAGCCAAGGCGTGCGTCCAAACTCGCCCATCACCACGACGAGAGTCTTGTCGAGCAGGCCGCGCTCCTCTAGATCGTTGATTAAGTTCGCGACAATGCGGTCCATCTCGGGCACTAGCATCTGGTAGATCTCGTGCTGAAAGACATGACAGTCCCAGGGCATGCCGTTGGCGACCATCACAAACGGAGCGCCGTTCTCCACCAAGTTGCGAGCCAGCAGGGTGTGCAGGCCAAACGTACCCGGGCCGTAGCGCTCACGGTCTTTGGGCTTGACTTTCTCCAGATCAAAGAGATCAGCACAGCTCATCAGGCCCTTGACCCGAGAAAATGTGGCGTTTTGTGAACTGGCGGCGGCACTCTGGCGATCGTTCTCGAACTTTTTCGTGAGGAATTTTCGGAGTGCCTCGCGCTGCTCGAAGTCTTGTGTGGTCGTGTCGGCAAGGCGCTTGACATCCGCCAACTTGTACTCGCCACCCGCGCGCACCGGGCCGTACTGCGCTCCGAGCCAACCGGCCCAGTTGCCTGCCTTAAACGACTCGAACTCGTTGCCCTTGGGGTTCGGGTCGAGAAACACAAAATTGGGAATGGGGCTGTCCAGATGCCCAAGCTGCTGCGCGAGCACGGAGCCCAGAATCGGACGGACAAACGGCTCACGGGGCGCGGCGCCTCGTGTGAGTAAATCAATCGCCTGGAAGTGCTCGCCCGGCTTGGTCTTCATCGAGCGCACGACAGCGAGTTTATCGGCTATCTTTGCACAGTTTGGCATGAGCTCGCTGAACTGGACACCAGGTAGCGTGGTCGGAATCGCACGGAACGGCCCCCCAAACACGCTGCCCGGTTTCGGGTCCCACGTCTCAAACTGGCTTGGTGCTCCGCAGAGCCAAAGCAAGATGCAGTGCTTTTCCTGGCGCTTGGCCTCAGCGGCAATGGCGGCAGGCGAGAACAGTCCCGTCCAACTCAGCGCCGATGCCGCCCCGACTCCGACCAGCCCTTGAAGAAACAGTCGCCGGTGGAGCGTGTGTTCCGGCGGGGTACAGTTTCCGTCGCCCTCTATTGTCGTCTTGCTTTTATCGTTCATGGGTTAGTGATTCACCTGAAACTCCGCGCTGGTAAGAAGTGCCCAGAGTAAGTTCTGGACGCCGCGCTCGGGCGACGACGCTGTTTTTAGGATTGTCTGGCACTGTTGCAATTCCGTGGCATCGGGCAGACGCCCGAAGCTCACTTGGAACGCCTCGCGCACTTGTCGCTCAGGGGTAGGCAGTGCGGCGAGCTTGGTGGTCGTGTTGCCCGGTATTGGTTTTAGCAGCTTGTCTACCAGCGGTGAGTTGGTTAGAAAAAGCGCCTGTTGTAGCGACGGGTTGTAGGTATCGGGCATGAGATCAGGGAAGGCTTTCACAAAGCCACGCTCTAGTTTTTCCGTCTCCGGATTATCTAGCTTTGCCGCCGTCGCCACTTGGAGCGAGTGCAGGAGCTGCTCCGCCGAGAGCGGTTTCTCCAAAGCACGCGCAAACGACTCCGGTGGAGGCGGGGTTTTACTTACCGTCTTGGCATCGAGCTGGTAGGCGCGGGTCAGGACGATATTTTTCACCAGGCGCTGGATATTGTAGCCGCTGGTCTCAAAGTCTCTTGCAAGCCACTCCAGAAGCTCCGGGTGGCTGGGGCGGTGCTTGGAGTCGAGCTGATCGGCGGGCTGGACGAATCCACGGCCCATGAGCTTGGCCCAGATACGGTTGACAAAGGCGCGGGCCAGCAGCGGGTTCTCTTTAGTCACGGAGTCGGCGAAGGACTCTCGACGTGAGAACTTCGGGACCGCGGCGGTGCGGGCAGTGCCTGGTGGCACAAGATAGAGCTCGGGCTTGTCCATTTCTTTTTCGTTCGCAGCCGGCACACGCTCGGAGATACTCTTGCCATTGAGAAACACAAGACTCGCAGCCTGGGACTCTTTCTTGAGGTTTGCGAAGTTGATAAAACCCCCGATGGCGCTCTCCGAGATGCCGGTGCCAGAGTCGGTGTCCACGTTCTTACCGCGATTGAAGGCGGCGACCAGTCCCCAGTAGTGCCGCTGCTCGATCTCCCAGGCCAGCGGGTGGTTGTGGCACTGCGCACACCCGATCTTCACCCCAAAAGCAACCGGCGCGACGGCCTCCGCGATGGCCTGGAAGCTGTTTTGGCGCGCCGCCAGAAACCACACCGCGCCCTGCTTGGATTTCTCCATGGGGCGGGCGACGAGAATATCGCGGACAATCGCACTCCAGGGACGGTTGGTACGAAACGCATCTTCGAGAAAGGTACTCCATAGAGCGTTCTTGCCGGCACCACGGCCCATCAGGGTCGTGTCAAATACCTCACGAAAGTGGCGAGGGTAGTCTTCCGAGGCCAGCAGTTTCGTTACCAAGAGCTCGCGTTTGTCGCCATGATAGTCGCCGACAAACTGCCTTAGCTCCACACTTGTGGGAATCCGTCCGGCCAGATCCAGATAGAGACGCCGTGCAAACACTGCGTCGCTGGTAGGCCGAGCGGGGGTGAGCTTCTCTTTTTTCCAGCCCGCCTGCACAAACCAGTCTATGGTCGCGCTGGGGGGGAGATTTGTGGGGGGCGCTCCGAGCGAGGGCAGCGAGCGCTGGTAGGCTTGCATGTACTGCAGCACCGACTTTGTCTGTTCTGTTTGGACAGGCAGGAGCGCGATCCAGGTCTTGAGCGTGTTGATCGCCTCAGGGCTGAGCTGTTTCTTGGGGTCGGGCGGCATGTGCGGGCCGGGCTGAGGAAGAACATACTGCACCAGGCGGCTCTCGCCCGGCTTGCCAGGAATCACGGCAGGGCCACTATCACCACCGCGTAGAATCGTGTCCAGCGAGCGCAGATCCAGCCCGCCGCTCTGCCGCACGCCCGCATGACACTTTAGGCAGGATTTATCAAGCAGCGGCTCTACCTGGCTATGCCAGTATTCCTCGGGATTGTTTGTCCGTACTGGGTTCTGGGAGCGGGCACTGCGGGGGTAAAGGCCGACAGTGAGAAGTGCGGCGAGCGCCAAAAGGCTCGGCGCAAACCGGATTACGTTGCGGGAGTGGTGGCAGTTGGACACAGACTCTATGTTAGCACAACTCTTGGCCTAAGGGAAAACATCTAACCCGAATCATTGATTTTAGCCGGAAATATCAAGGATCGTTGAGAAGTGTCAATCCTCCCTCGTTTGGAGGTTAAGTCGCCGCAGATTTTCGCGAGGCACTAAAGCAGAGCACGGGGCCGGGACAGGGCTACGCGAATCCCTTCGGCGTGGACCGGAGTGATGCAAGCTGTAACGATCCTAAACAAGTGGCTATTGACCATCCAGTGTTCTCGTATCAGGCGGGAGTGAACTGTACTAGAAGTGCCTCCGCCCAGCGCTGGTTGGCCTGTCGTGTACGCCCGGCGTTGTGGGGGGTGTGCACGACGTTATGCCGCCCGAGCAATGGATCATCGAGCGGCAGGGGCTCGATGTCGAAAACATCGGCGGCAAGCGCAAGCTCATCTGCCAACACGCGGCGGCGAAGTGTGGGCATGTCGCAGATATCCGCGCGGGTCACCAGCACCACGAGGCAGCCTTTGGGCAGGCTCTCGATATGGGCAGCCGTGACCAGGCCACGCGTTTTCTCCGTTAAGGGAACCATGGGGGCGAAGATCTCGGCGTCGGTCATCAGCGAGTCCAGGTGCCACTCCCGCCGACTGCCCGCGCGGTGAAAGTTGGGCTCGGTCGCAAACGGGTCCCAGGCCGCGACATCCGCGCCGAGCATCTTCACAAAGCTGGCGTAGCGGCTGGCGATATTGCCCGCCCCGACGATGCGAACGCGCTTGCCCTCCACTGTGCCACTGGTGAAGCGCGAGTCATCGCCGTACTGCTGGCCCCGTGCGCCCGGTCGCCCGATGCCGCCCTCGGGATTGTAGTGCCACGGAGCTTGATCGTGAAGAATTGCATGGTGTGTCTGTGGAATGCGGCGCAGGCCACAAAGTGTCAGCGCGAGGCCGAACTCGGAGACCGACTGCCCCCAGAATCCCTCGGAAGGGTGCGTGATACGCTGCACCCCCCGTGCCGCAAAAGCAACCTCCCCAACCAGGCTCGTGCAAGCAATTTCCCGTAGATTCGGCAGCGACGCGAGGCACTGCTCCGTAAAGGGAACGCCCAGGGCCATAAGTCTAGTGACACGATCTGGTGCTTCGAGAAGCTCATGTACCGAGCGCTTGTCGGTGTGTGCAAGCCGGACGAAAGTCACCGCGCCTTGCTTTTGCCAGAGCGCGTGTGCGTGATCGGCGGCAAACGGCCAGGTACGGTCAAAGTGGGGATGAACGAGAATAACGGAGTGCATGGGGTAGGCTTCAGGCTTTCTTTTTTGGGATGGCGGCAAAGTGTTTCCACTGCGCCTCAATAGTTTCGCGGGAGATCTCTCTGGTAAAAGCAAAGACGCGGTAGCGGCTGCGGGCTGTCTCTGCGCGAGGAAGCCGCCACTCGCCGAGGATGCAGCGGCTCGGGGCGATTCCGTAGTTGTTGTCCACGCGCCACGGCGCAGGATGCTCCGGGTTGGAAGGGTGATCTAAGATCGCGACGCCCGCGACACCGACCTCTGCTAAAACACGTCCGGGGAGGGGCATCGCCACCGCGATCCAGCGGGCTCGCTTGCCCTCGGCAGCGTGGGAACTCGCCGCGCCCTCGCTACTGAGCAGCGTGGACTTGCTTTCCGCACGCCAGGGCATCCGTAGGAACAATCCCCCGTAGCTATACTTGCCAAAGCGCAGGTCGGTCTGGGCGCGTAGCTCCCAGTCTAGGTCAAGTAGTAGTGTGTCTTTGCGATCCGTGAGCAACCAGGTCTGGGTCTCCGTAAGCAGGGGCTGGCCACTGGGATCACGCCAGTCGGTCGTCACGGCCCAGTGTGCCGTACTGTCTTTCAGCTCAGGGGGGGCGAGGGGATGCGGATGGAACGTGCCGTCGTGCTCTTTGCTATTGTTCAGCCCCTCTGTCCAGAAGCCGACACCGTTCACATCGTTGAGGCCGACATAGAGCCCGTGCTGCCAGAGATGGTGCCCCGGCTGGTTTTCTGTCAGCTCCCCGATTCCGTCGGGCGCTAGAATCGGGTGCAGGTAGGGCCGGTGGTTCGTGGCAGCACACTGCGTGAGCAGCGGCGACGTGAGCCCGGGGCGATAGAGCTCAATTTTGGTTTCCGTGTACTTGGCGTGAAGTGCGGGCATGGTGGGTTATTTCTCCGAGAAGTCCGGCAGAAAGACACGCTCTCCGCCACGAAGCGCGGACTCGTGAGCGCAGATGCCCGTGGCGGTGTAGTTGGCGGACTGCACGGCACTCGGGAACGGCGCGCGGTTTTCGAGAAGCGCCGAGATAAACTCGTGTGCCAGGTGCGGGTGCGAGCCGCCGTGCCCCGAGCCCTGCTTGAACGAGAGATGGATATTCTCGGCGGAGTCATAGACACCCTTGGTGGTGTAGGGGCGAATGCCCTCCGGCAGACGCTCTGCATAATCGGGTACCTCCACGCGGCGCGGCTCCTCGCCGTAGTGCAAGATACTCGGCTCGTTCTCGACGAGGCTCCACTCCCATGAGACTTTTGAGCCGTAGACATCAAAGGACTCGCGGTACTGCCGCGCAGTGTTAAAGAGCGAGCGCGTCACTTCAGCAATCACATCGGAGTCTTTCAGGCGCAGGGTCGCGCTCTCCACGGCAAACGGGCTGCCGTAGTTAATGGCAAGAGCCGTGTCAATGCGTCCGGAGCCATGACAGACCACGGACTCGGTAAGCGTATTGGCCAGTGCGAGCAGTGGGCTCACGCAGTGGGTGGCGTAGTGCATCGGCGGCAGGCCCTCCCAGTAGCCCGGCCAGCCGCCCATCTCTTGTTGGTGCGAGCCGCGCAGGAACTGAAGCCGCCCCATCTCGCCGCTCGCCAGTAGCTCCTTCACAAAGAAGAACTCGCGGGCATAAAGCACGGTCTCCATCATCATGTAGTGCTTGCCTGAGGTACGCTGTGCTCGGCAGATCGCCTGAAGTGCCTCAATATTGGTCGCCATGGGCACGGTGCAGGCGCAGTGTTTTCCCGCCTCCAGTGCCGCCAGCGACATTGCCGCGTGATCGGGAATCGGGGAGTTGATATGCACTGCGTCCACGTCAGCGTCTTGAATCAGCGCACGCCAGTCCGTGTAGCGCCGCGCGACACCAAATGCCTCGCCGATTGCCGCCAGCTTCGCCGGGTCGCGCTGACAGATCGCGACCACTTCCGCGTTGGGATGGTTCTGGTAGATGGGGATGAACTCCACGCCAAAGCCCAGCCCAATGAGCCCCACTCGAATCTTCTTTGACATGATTTCCTCTATGCTTTCTTGGACATTTTACCGAATTCGAGGGCCGCACTCATTGCGGCGGCGGTCTGTGCGAGAATGGCATCCTCGCTTTGGTCGGGGAGCGAGCGGGTGCCCCGACGACGTGTCAACCCCCACAAAGCCGTGGCGAGCAGCGAGCGCAGTGGCGCGGGGGAGGCTCGCACTCACTGAGAGAAACTCGGGCATCAGGCTCTTGTACATCACTTTATCCTCCCAGACATCCGGCGTAGACCTCGCGCGAGCGAACCGCGTTCACCGCACCAAAGCCTTCTTTGTGGTAGGCAGCAATGTGTTTCTCGGTCAAAGCGATAAAGAGAGCTCATTGTTTATTCTCCTCGGAAAGGGCGCTTGTCTTTGCGGTTTTCGACGCGCCAGCGGAAGTTGAGCGCACCAGGGCCGTAGGTGAGCGAGAAGGGGGGGACGTGGTAGATGGAGACGCGGGGGAGGCGTAGCAGGTCTTCGCCCGTTGCTAGCACCCGTCCGTGCTGGGTGGAGGTGGCGGTGACGAAACCCGCCTCGCGGACGAGTGCCACTACCGAGTCGTTAAAGTGGCCATAGGGATAGCAAAAGTGTTTCACCGGGCGCTGGAGCTTCTCTTCGAGCTGCTGCTTGCTACGGACAATCTCCTCACGCGCAGTGTCTGAAGGGAGCTGGTCGAGCTTCGGGTGGGTGGCGGTGTGCGCCCCAAACGTCACGAGGGGGCTGGCGGCAAGCTGGGCGATCTCGGACTCGCTCAGTAGCGCCGTCGCCTCGTAGCCCTCCGGCTCCACCCACGTGTTACGGCTCCCGATGCGCTCGCTGACCAGATAGATCGTGTAGGGCCAGCCCACCTCGGTGAGCACGGGGTGTGCATTGCTTAAGACATTCTGGTAGCCATCATCAAACGTGAGAACAATCGGCTTGGCGGGGAGCGGGCCGCCTGCGCGTCCCGCGACGAGCTGGTCTAAAGTGATCGCTTCGAAGCCGCGTGATTTCAGCTCTTTAAGCTGCCTGGCGAACTCTTTAGCGGTGACATAGAAGTGCTTGTATTTATCGGGGCGCACGGCGCTCTCGACGGCATGGTACATCAGAATGGGAATCGGGCGAGGGCTCATCGGGCGACCTCCTTGTAGAGTGAACACAGCTCCGTGATTTGGCGCTCCGCGGAGAACTCCTGGTGCACGCGCCGCTGCGCCGCTTGGCCCAGGCACTGCCGAAGAAGGGGATCCGTAAGCAGGCACTGGAGGCGTTCCAAGAGCTGTACATCGTCGCCGAGCTTGACGAGAAAACCTGTTTTTCCATCTTCCACTACTTCCGTACACCCTCCAATTCTAGTGGCGACCACAGGGACGCAGGCCGCGCCCGCTTCCGCTAGTGCCAAGCCAAACGCCTCCTCGCGGGGCAAGTGCACCAAGATATCTAGAGAGTGCATGACGGCGGGAATCTGATCGCTCATGCCGACCACAAGGCTACGTCCCTGTAGCCCCTGGGCCGCGAGCGCTTGCTGGAAGTCCTTGTACGTGAACTCCAGAGCATCGGGGCCGACGAAGACAAAGTGGAGCTTGGGAAACTGAGCCGCAAGTGTCCCTGCCACCGGAATAAATGCGTACTGGCCCTTGGTGGTGAGCCGCCCCACCATCCCGATGACAATGGCATCATCGGGAAGCTTCCACTGTGTACGTAAGTTACTGCGCGACAAGAAACGTTTTGTCTCGATGCCATTATAGATCCGACGTACCAGCCCTTTTCGGAGCGGGTGCCAGCGTTCCAGTTCTTGTTGCGCAAAATCCGAGACCGCAATAATCGCTTCCACTTGACTGAAAAAATGCCCTGCTAGATGTAGGGGTTCCCCAAGTGGCCGCACGACGTGGACATGAAGGATCACCGAGCAGCGTGCCAGTTTTCCCGCGAGTGTGGCGGTGACGAAATCCCTGCGTGCGTGGCTGTGTAGGACGTTTGCATGACAGGATTTCAGGAGCCGAACAAGCCGTAGCACCGCACGGAGATCACCACTATTACGAAGCTGAAAAGGAATCGTTGGAAGGTGGTGGGTATGGCTGGTGTGCTCGGTAAAGCTGTTGGGAGGACAGGCAATACAGAGCGTGCCACCGTGCGCCTGGTACGCCGCTGCCAGGGCGACCGTATGGCGATCCGCGCCGCCATGGTTGCGCGAGCTGGAGAGGACGAGGACACAAGGGAGCATCAGTCAGACCTTGCCAGTAGCACCAGAGCTACGAAGATAAAGAGCACATGGGTAGAAAAAGCACAGGCGACCGGAGGAACCCAGCCCGAGAGCGCCACGGATTTCATGAGAAGAACCGTATTCCACCCCACAAAGACAATAATTACCGAGAGTAAGACACCCGCAAAAGAGCCCGCCTTTGAGAAGCGGACACACAGCGGTGGCGCACAGAGGGCGAAGACAAAGCACATGCCCGAGAGCGCGAGCTTGAACCAGCGCCCCGTCTCGTACTCAAGTGCTTTTCGCCTGTCGCCTTTACGCCTCGCTATCTCCGCCGCTTTAGTGAGATCCGCGAACGAGAGTGCTGTCTGAAAGCTCTGCTGGAGGCTCCAGAAGGGCAGTGCCCCGGAGAAATCCGTCCGGGCATCCACCACCAGGCTCGGGTGCGCCACCTGTGCGATGAGCTTACCGCGCGCATCATAGCGGTGTTCCGTGGCGTTTTTCAGTGTCCAGCGACCGCTGGATCCCTCGTAGGTAGCCTCCGGGGCGAGCAGGACACGCTGCTTCTGAAGGAGACTGACGGTACTCAAACCCCAGAGGGACTCTCCTTTTTTCTGACCACGCTCGAACTGTACCAGCCACTCCCCGTTCGCCCCTCCCCGAGTTGCTTGCCCCGCCTCGACTGCCCCCAGAGTGCTGGGTTGCATGCCCGCAAACTCCTGATTTTTCTTGACGGCTTGGGGCTGAAGTGTATTGGCTGTGTACAGCCCTGCAGCGGCAAGCACTAGGCCGGCAATCCCAAAAGGCAGGAACAAGCGGACAAGTGGCTTCCCCGTTCCCCGGAGCACGGTGAGCTCATTGTCGCGCGTCAGTCGGTTGGTTGCCAGCGCGGCTCCTAGTGCCGTCGCGACCGGCAGGGCCATCTCCAGAACATTGGGCAAGTCCCAGAGAATCTGGGTGAAGAGCTGGGAGAAAACGCCACTCTCACGCGCAAGCTGCGTGGCGACCTGCTGGAACCGGAGCGCAATCACCAGCAGCAGGGAGGTTAGCAAGCCGACCAGAAATGCCTGGAGGAACTCGCGGAGTACATAACGGTCACAAAGGGTCACAAGGCTACTCCAGCTTCCTCAGAAAAGTCAGGGCACCGACAGTAAAGAGAGTTGCGGGGAGCAGCGCGGCGGGAAGCGGGGGCACCCAGCGGTTTAGTGCAATTACTTCTGCGCCCGTAAGGGCCAGGATCGCAAGAAACACGATAACCAGTGCGAGCATCAGGGCGGCAAAGGTTCCCGCACGGGCAAAACGAATTGCCAGCGGCACAGCAAAGAGAGCGAGCGGCAGGCACATCAGCGGAAGCCCCAGCTTGCCCCAGCGCTTCACTTCGTAGACAACGGCTCGCTTGGGATCGCGCTCCTCACGGGCACGCTTCAGGAGCTCCTCACTGGGCAGGTTTTCCAGTTGATCATCTCCCACAAAGCCGTAGCCTTTTTGTTTCTCTAGGATTACAGAGATCTCTTCCGTACGCGCGGTGAGGTTGTAGTCCGCTGTGCCATTGGGGTGAAAGGCATGCACCACGACATCGTTGAACGTGAACTGCTGGGCACGGTACTCGCCACGGGCAGCATTGCTGATGCGGGGAGGGGCTCCCGCAGCGCGCTCCAAGACTGTGGCATCGTACACCACGAAGGTCTTCTGGCCGTCGGGGGCTTTCTTCCCCTCAGCCCGAGCGAAGCTAAACACGTAGCTATCTATCTCAATGGTGGTGGCGCTCTCAATCACGTTCTCGGGTAGGTTCGTCAGGATTTTTTGCACATCGCGCTGCTCCTGCCAAGCCCAGGGAACGACACGCTCAAACAGATAGATTCCCGTCGCCGACAGAGCAAGCCCCACAACAGCTAGTGGTGCAAAGACTCGGCGTAACGAGACTCCCGATGCACGAAGCGCCGTCAGCTCGCCATCGCGCGCAAGACGGCTCGTGGCCAGGCTCGCACCCACAGCGGCGGCGATGGGCAGTGTCCGTACCAGAACGGTGGGAATATTAAAGAGGAGTACCCGCGCCACATAGCCCACGGGCCACTTATCCTGAAACATTCGATCCAGGAGCTGATAGAGCGTGTTACCCACCAGCATCAGCAGGAAGGCAAGGAGCCCAATCAGCACGGGGACGATCAGCTCGGAGAGAAGAGATTTATCAGTTAGGTGCATCGTAGTCCCAGAAAAAGACGTCTAATAGAAACAAGTGTAACATATCTACCTGAGGTGCAGGTGTCACACGTGCTATAATTAAGAGAGAGGTAATCACTTAAGTGGCGGACGAAAACACGGTAGGCTCGCGGCTGACGCTTCGGCCTGAGGAGCCTGAAGTCAAAACAGTACGCATCCCGCTTCCTCCACAGCTCAAAGCGGATGAGGAGCAGCTGCGGGAGGCGGAGCATGCGGCTGAGGCGGTAGGGCAGGCTGCACTGCTCCAACACGCAAGGAAGGGAGCAAACCGTCCCGCGCCTAGCACGCGTGCGGTGCCACCCATCCTGGAGACGGTGATTGCGGCGGCAAAACAAAAGAAAAATGCTTCTCCACAGAAGTGCACTGCCTGCCAGACACCGATTGCGCTGGAGAACGCTGAGTTTTCGTTCTGTACGCACTGTGGGGCAGATCTGCCCAAGGCGAGCCTGAGCCTGGAAACAGCTCCTCTGGCTGAGGCCAAGCCGCAGCGCCTTTCCTTGCCTCCTGAGGAATTCCTTGCCCATGGGGTTCGAGATCCTCGTGCTACGGTTCGCAAGATCGCACAGGTACACGCGGGGGCGGGGCAAGCGCAGCAAACGGGCACAGTGGCTACCAAGACGGTTACCTCGCCGCAGATCGAGATTGAGTTTCGGCGTGAGGTAAATCCTACCGTCCATGCAATTCTCGCGTTTCTGTTTCCTGGGGTGGGGCAGCTTCTCAATGGCCAGGTCGGTAAGGGGATCTTGCTGATTCTCGCCGCGTTTGTCGCCGTGAGCCTGCTGAAGTTGCAGCCCTTTGGACTGGAGCTGCTGATCGCCCGTGTCCTGATCGGGCTGGATGCCTACCGGATCGGGGAGAAGCGTCGCAATGGCCAAAAGGTCGGCGAGGGCGACTGGGATATCGCCTAATCCGTGGAGAAGATCGGCGTTTT
>JANNDD010000370.1:0-6643 GCA_031387365.1 Armatimonas sp.
CTTTCAGTGTGTCGCTCCCAAGCTCAATCAGGTGGGCAGAGTCGTGCTGGAAGAGGCCCGTCATCCTTTGCTCGATCCCGAGATCGCCGTCCCGATCAATGTCCATCTGGGCGATGAACACACGAAAGCACTCTTGATTACAGGGCCTAACACAGGCGGTAAGACCGTCACACTCAAGACCGTTGGTTTGTTCACGCTCATGGCGCAGTCGGGGCTACACGTTCCCGCTAGCCACGCTGAGCTGGCACACTTCACACAGGTCTTTGCCGATATTGGAGATGAGCAGTCTATTACGCACAGCCTCTCAACTTTCTCAGCGCATATTCGCAATATTGTCACGATCCTAAAGTCACTGGGGACGCAAGCGCTGGTCTTACTGGATGAAGTGGGGTCTGGAACCGATCCCGGTGAGGGAGCCGCGCTTGCCAAGGCAATTTTGGGGGACTTGCTGGCGCACAACGCGCGGGTGATCGCCACCACCCACTACGGCGAGCTTAAAGAGTTCGCCTACAGCCGCGACGGAATAGACAACGCCGCCGTGGAGTTTGACTTAGAAACATTGCGCCCTACCTATCGCATCTTGCAGGGTGTTCCGGGCTCGTCGAATGCGTTTCACATCGCCCGGCGCCTCGGGATGCCGCCCAGAGTGGTGGATGCAGCCATCGAGAACCAGTCGCGTGCGGGTGCCGATGCCGCGACGATCATGTCCCGTTTGGAGAGCGCCAAACGCAGCGCTGATAACGAGCGCCAGAACGCGCAGAAGCTTCGCAAAGAGCTTGATGTGATGAAGCTCAAGTACGAGGAGCGCCTCCGCGACCTAGAGAGCCTGCGTCGTGAAGCCAAAGAGCGCGCCACCGAAGAGGCCCGCGCCGTCATCCGTCAGAAGACCGAGAAGATGGATAATCTGATCGGGGAGCTGCGCCGTATGGGCAAAGAGGGCCGCAAGACCCAGTCCACGCGCAAGAAGATGAAGGACACCACTGACGAGCTGATCGGGGAGATTGGCTATGAGAAAGATCCGCTGCCCTTCGATGAGGCCCCGATCCCGACGATTCTGAAACGCGGCGAGCGCGTCCGTGTGACCTCACTGGGCAACGCCATCGGCAATGTCTTGGCAGACTCCGTGGGCAAAGAAGTCGCCGTTCAAGTGGGAGCGATGCGTGTCACGGTTCCTCTCTCCGCGCTTCGTACGCTCAATGGCACCGAGATCGCCGCCGCGCCTGCGCCGGAGATCAAGAGCACCAGTAATGCCAGCGCACTCGCGATGAGCAAGGCCCTAGAAGTTTCCCACGAGCTCACGGTGATCGGGCTGCGCGCCAACGCCGCTCTGCCCCGGGTAGATAAATGGCTCGACGATGCCTACGCCGCCGGGTTGCTCAACGTGCGTATCGTCCATGGTAAGGGCACGGGGGCGCTCCGAAAAGCCATCTGGGAGACACTCAAAACCGACAACCGCGTGCAGTCCGTCGTTCTCGCCCACCCCGACTTCGGCGGTGCCGGGGCGACGGAGTTGGTTCTGCGGCAGTAGGGATTTCTCGATACAATAGCACCACTATGAGTTTAAGCATTGACCATACACCGCTCACCGCTGCCGAAGTCGGTGCGCGTGGCCGAGCGATCTACTCTTCCGAAATCCAAAGCCAAGTGGAGCCGCATTTTATAGGAAAGTATCTCACTCTCGACATCTTTTCCCATGACTGGGAAGTGGGAGATCGACACCGGGAAGTTCTTGCGGTCTTACGCCAACGACAGCCACGGGGACGTTTTTACACACTTCGTATTGGCTTCCCGGTTGCAGGCTATGTGGGTAGTGCGGGATGATTCGTCTGTGATGCTTCTGGGAAAACGGAGCGATAAGCTTGCGCCTTTTCTTGAGTTAAGTATTCTCAGTACGGATAGTACATCGCGGCAACATAGTTTTCTAGTGGATACAGGCTGTACTCTTGAAATGGTTCTCCCGGCGGTCATTCTTGCTGAACTGGGCTGGCCTGTGATTGAAACAATGGAAATCCAACAAGCGGATGGAAGCCGAGTCGCTGTAGATCTTCACGAAGGCAGTGTTGTGTTTGGGGAACTTGCCCGCCCGGTTCTCGCCGCCGCACTGGGTACACAGCCCATTATCGGAATGGAACTATTGCAAGGCTGGCAGCTCTGTCTGGATATCATTGCCCCGGGTGAAGGGGAAGTAAGGCTCCAACCACTTTAGTTGCCAAGATGGAAATTGTCACGGAGCGACTGATTCTTCGTAATCTTCAGGCCGAAGACCTGCCTCGCTTTCTCCAGCTCTACAACGCTCCAGGAATCCGTCGCTCGCGTGATAAGGCAGTACAATGGGAAAAACAACCTGATCTATTTCACTGGTACCGCCAGCAGAATCCACATTCAGATACGGTTTTTGCACTTGGGATTTACCACACACAGAGTGAGCTACTTGGGCTTGTGTTCTGTTATGCGTCGAGAATCCACCCGCTGGCCCGAGTTGACGAAACTATTGGCAGTCTTGGCGTGGTCATACGTGACGATTTACAAAACCAGGGGTTTGCGACCGAAGCCTGCGATGCCATGCTGCGGTTTCTCCTTCAGGAGCGGAAAGTGTCCCGCGTGCTGATGGGTTGCTATGCAAGCAACCCTGCCTCGCAACGTATGATCCAGAAACTGGGGCTCATGCCCCTCCCTCTTCATCTTCGTGCCTCGGCAGTTCTCGCGCGGAAAATAGACACGAAAGAGCTTTGGCATGAGCTGACCTTCGCAAACTGGCATAAACGCAGAATTGCCTTCCTGGAAGGTAAACTTGCGTAATGACAAAGGGCAGACTGGAAGCGTTTAGCGATGGGGTGATTGCGATTCTCATCACGATTATGGTGCTGGAGCTGAAAGTGCCCCACGGCGCGGACTGGGAAACGCTACTCTTGCTCAAGGATAAGTTTCTGAGCTACGCGCTGAGCTTTGTGTTTCTGGGAATCTACTGGAACAACCACCACCATCTGCTCCAAGCGGCGCGGCACGTGGATGGGCGTGTGCTCTGGGCTAATCTCCACTTACTCTTCTGGCTCTCTCTCGTCTCGTTTGCCACCGGCTGGATGGGGGAGAACCACTTCGCGGCCCGCCCCGTCGCGCTTTATGGCGTGATCTTGCTGTTCGCGGGCGTGGCGTACTACACGCTGGCGCAAGTGCTGATCCACGCACAGGGCAGCGACTCGCACCTGGCACGGGCAATCGGAAAAGACGTAAAAGGGATTATCTCCGTCGTTCTCTACCTGATTGCCGTCGTGCTGGCGTTCTGGGTGCCGATAGCGTCGGCGGTGCTCTACGGGGCCGTGGCGGTGATGTGGCTCATCCCCGACCGGCGCATCGAAAAAACGATGGCACCGTGATTTTCGTCAATCTTCTTCCGTGGGGGCGAAGCCGCGACGCATGACCGACTCGGTGATGGTGCGGGGGACGAGGAACTGCTGGAGGTAGTCTGGCCCGCCCGCCTTGCTCCCGACACCCGACATCCGCGCACCGCCGAAGGGCTGGCGATCCACCACGGCTCCGGTGATCTTGCGATTGATGTAGAGGTTGCCCACGCGAAACTCCCGCCGCACCCGCTCGATATTCTTCGGGGAGCGCGAGTAGAGCCCGCCGGTGAGTGCGTACATGGTGCCATCGGCAATGGCCAGGGCTTCGTCGAGCGTGGCGGCTTTCAAAATCGCCACCACGGGGCCGAAGACCTCTTCCTGGCAGAGCTTGCCATCAGCGGGACAGTCAATAAAAGCACTGGGCGCGACGTAGTAGCCGGTGCCAATAAGCTCAGTAGGAACTGCTTTCTGGCCGATGAGTGTGCCCTCTTGCTTGCCGATCTCAATGTAGCGCTCGATGCGTGCCTGTGAGTCCGCATCCACGACCGGCGGGACATTGGTCGCGGGATCGGCTGCATTTCCCACAATCAGGCTCGCCATTGCCTCGCCGAGGCGATGGCAGAATGGCTCGTACGCATCTCCGATCACGATAATCCGCGAGCACGCCGAGCATTTTTGTCCGGCAAAACCCGCCACCGACGCCAGCGCACCAGCCACGGCCTCATCGAGATCGGCGTCCTCGTCCACGATAATCGCGTTCTTGCCGCCCAGCTCCGCGATCACGCGCTTGATCTCACGCTGCCCGGCTCGCACTTCGGAGGCGCTGCGAATAATGCTCAGCCCGACGGCCTTGCTGCCCGTGAACGCAATCACCGCAACGCGCGGGTCGTTCACCAGAGTGGGCCCGATCTCTTCGCCATCGCCAGGGAGGAAGTTACTCACACCCGCTGGGCAGCCTGCGGCCTCAAGAGCTTCTTGCAGGAAGTAGCCCACACGGCAGGCCTGCTCGCTGGGTTTTAATATCACCGGGTTACCCGCAACAATCGCGGCCACGGCCATGCCACAAAGAATCGCCAACGGGAAGTTCCAGGGCGCGATAATCACCGCCGGGCCACGGGCATCGTAGAAGTATTCATTCCACTCGCCGGGCAAGTTGCGCTTGCGCGGCTCGCTCAGGCGCTCCATTTCGGCGGCGTAGAAGTTGCAAAAATCAATCGCCTCCGCTACATCACCATCGGCCTCACGCCAGGGCTTGCCCACTTCGCGCACCATCCAGGCGGAGATTTCATAGCGGCGCTTCTCAAACTGCTCGGCGGTGCGGCGCAACAAATCCGCCCGCTCTTTGATGCTGGTGTCGCGCCAGCTCGGAAACGCCGCGCTCGCCGCCGCAAGTGCGGCGTCCGCCTGGGCGACGCTGGCAAAATGTGCCTTCGAGACAATCACTGCTGTCTGTGACGGGTCGGGCCGCTTGATGATTTTAGCGCTTTCTTCCCGCTTGCCATTAATCACAATCGGAACGGTAAAGCCAAGTGCACTCTGGATCTTATCTAACGCGTCTTGCATTTTTTTCTGGTTCTCGGGAATCGCAAAATCTACTTCAGGGTTGTTGGTGAACCCACCCTCGGCCCCTCCCTCAAGGCAAGGAGGGGTGAGGGGTGGATTTGGCTCGGCAAGCAGCGCGTCATCGGCACTCTGGTCGCCGGACTTACGGATAAAACTATCATTGGACGAGTTCTCTAGGAGCCGCCGAACAAGATAGGCCATGCCGGGCAGAAGCTCGCCAAAGGGGACATAGGTACGGACGCGCTCGCCTTGTGCGGCGAGAGCGCGGCCAATCGGCTCGCCCATTCCAAAGAGTACCTGGTACTCGACCGTGCGTGGCGGGACACCTTTTGCCTCAGCGAGTGCCTGGGCTTTTGAGGAAGAGCGGACGTTGTGGCTGGCAATCGCGGGCCGCAGATGCTGCCAGTTGTCCAAAAGAAACTCGGTGCAGCGCTCAAAACACGCATCGGTCAGAGGCTTCTTCTCCCAGACAGGCACGGGATGATGGCGCTGGGCGGCAATAATCGTCTCAAAGTCCCAGTACGCGCCCTTCACGAGGCGCACGTGGACGGGAACGCCACGCGCGATCACCCAGTCGCGCAGCTCTATGAGATCGGCTTCCGCGCGCTTGAGATACGCCTGCACCACAATGCCCACATCGGCCCAGTCGGCGAACTCAGGCTGGATAAAAATTTCACGGAAGATGCGATTGGTGACCGTGCAGAAGTCGTGCTGCTCCATGTCGAAGTTCACAAAGAGCCCGTGCTTTTTTGCCGCAGACAGAATTGGGTGGAGACGCTCTGTGACAGCTTTTACGGTGGCATCGGCGGCCATCGGATCGAAGCGCGAGTAGAGCGAGCTGAGCTTGACCGAGACATTGACTTTGGGCAGTGTCCCGTAGCTGGCCTTTTCAAGCTGATCAATCGCTGGCCAAGCCTGCGAGAGGTGTGCAAGATCCTCGATCAGGTCCAGATATTTCTTCTGGTAGGCCAGCGCCTCGACCTCGCTCGTGACGGCCTCACCAAGCAAGTCCATTGTGAAGGTCATCGGGACGCGGCGCAGGCGCTCGATCTCTTTGACTGCCTCGACTCCATCACGCCCGGCGATAAAGCGCCCCGCCATGAGTTTTGCCCCCGTGTGTGAGGCAAAGTGCAAGAGCGAGCGGGAGGGCCCGGTGCTGGCGAGTCCCGTCAGAAGCTGCGCCCCGCCCGGCGGCAGTGAGACATCGGGACGAACCAAGTACTCCAGCAAGTGCCGCGCGACCGACTCGGGCGATTTTAGCGCGGGGAGTGCATCCACAAAACGAAACAGCTCGATCTTCAGCTTCTCATCGCGCGTGGAGAGCGCCATCAGCCTGCTGTAGAAAATCTCCGTAAAACTGCCTTTTTTCTCCTGCCTCCGCACCTCCGAGAGCAGGCGCTTTCCCCGAGACAGAGTTGCCAGCTCAACTCCACTAGTCGTATTCATGAGGGCATTCTACCACGAAAATTCAGACTGTCTTAATTTTCAGGGCCGGGTGCAATGCTCTAAGTTGGTGCGAGGGATTTTAATCCCTCGCACTTTTTTCTATTTCTTTGTCTCGTTCTTCTTCCTGAAAGTCGGGGATCTCTTCAGGAGGCACCTCGACCACTTTGCCGTCGCGCCAGACCACCACGGACTGATCGTGGCGTTTATGATCCGCAAGGGCTGCCTCAACACCCGCTTTGAATGCTTTTAAGACAATGGGAAGGTGGCTTAGCTCAAAGGGCTTCTTGGGTTTT
>JANNDD010000400.1:0-5073 GCA_031387365.1 Armatimonas sp.
CCCGTGTTCTGGGGCATGTCGGGCTCGTGGAGAATTACAGAAATCATTGAGGAATTTTACGGCTCCGGCAGGATTATGGCACGGGTTTGGCGTAAGGTTTTACCCGGAAGGTTTTTTCAATGGATACAGAAATCACAACAATTTCCGAGGGCGCTGCTGTTGAGGCCAAGCCCCTCCGTGTCGGCTTTATCGGCTGTGGTGGGATCGCGCAGACCCACATCGGCTACATGACCAAGATTCCGGGTGTCTCGATCGTGGCGGGGGCGGATATTCGCCAGGTGGCGCTCGATGTGATGCACAACAAGCACGGTGTCGCCACGGATCACTGCTTCACGGACTTCAATGAGATGCTCAAGACCGTCGGGGGTGATATCGACGCCATTTCTGTGTGTACGCCCAACGGTGTGCATGCCAAGGCGGCGATTGCGGCGGCCAACGCGGGGAAAGATATTCTTTGCGAGAAGCCGATCGCAATGAACCCCACCGAGGCGCAGGCGATGGCCGATGCCGTCAAGGCCAACGGCGTCAAGTTTGTCATGGGCTTTCAGCACCGCTACGAGCCCCGCTCTAAGTACGTCCGCGACCTGATTGAGAGCGGCGCACTGGGCAAGATCATGTATGTCCGCGCCCAGGCCCTGCGCCGCCGTGGCATCCCGAACTGGGGGGTCTTTGGCCGTAAAGAGCTGCAAGGCGGCGGCCCGATGATTGATATCGGCGTGCATATCTTAGACACCGCGCACAGCCTCATCGGCAACCCAACCCCAATCACCGCGACCGGCAACACCTGGACCTGGATGGGTAACAAGCCCAGCGAAGTGAAGAGCCAGTGGCCGGGCTGGGACCACGAGACCTACACGGTCGAGGATCTGGCCGCCGGGATGATCCGCTTCGATAACGGCACCATTCTCACACTGGAGTCGAGCTTCTGCAACCATATCAAGGAGGATGTCTTTGACATTCAGATCATGGGCGAGAAGGGCGGCGTCATCTGGAGCACGTCGGAGACTTACACGGACTGGGAGGGCTACATGATCAACGCGACCCCCGCGTTCTACCCAAAGTGGGACATGTGGCAGTACAAGATCCAGCACTTCATCGAGGTCGTGAGAGACGGTCGCCCCAACGAGTGCCCCGTCGAGCATGGCGTGATGGTGATGAAGATGCTCAGTGGCATCTACACGTCGGCAGAGCAGGGCAAAGAGGTCGCGATCTAGGCCCTCACCCCCCGCCCCCTCTCCCAATAACGTGCCCTTCGGGTGGGAGAGGGGGTGTTTTTGTGTTTGATGTTGCGGCAAGACCCATGAATGGGCCTGAGAAATATTAAACAAAAAATCTTGTTTTTTTGTTAGATTTGGGGGTTCTCAGCCGTTATAGGGACATGAAACGGGATATTTTTCATCGGCTGTATTTCCATGTGGTCTGGTCAACGGCGGGGCGGTTGCCTGCATTGGAGGGGCGGCGGGAGCGGGCCATTCAGTGTATTACGACGGTTGCGCAGAAATTTGGGGCGCATGTGCTTGTCTGCAACACCATGCCCCATCACGTGCATCTGCTGGTCTCCGTGCCGCCGATTGACCTGGCACACTTCATTGGCAAGGTCAAGGGAGGTAGCTCCTTCGTCCTGAACCGACAGTGCGATGAAACAAACACGTTGCGTTGGCAAGATGGCTACGGAGTCGTCTCCCTCCGCGCCTCGGACACTCCTGCCGTGATTCGCTACATCGAAGAACAAGACCGCATCCACGCCGACCGTACCTCCTGGCAGACCCTAGAACGCACCGAACTCGACGAATCCTAAACGCATCCAAACTCCGTAGGCCCATTCATGGGTCTTGCCGACCACCCAAAGGGTACCCGGCGGGCCCATTCATGCGCCCGTTCCTAAATGCGCCCAGGTACAATCCCCGCATGAGCACAACAATAGCAACAGAGAATTGGAAACAGATCGCCCGCACGGGGTCGGTGACGTGGCCGCAGGTGGCGACGCTTCGGGCCGAGCGTGGCGTGGCATTTCATAGCCAGAAGGGGGCACTGGCGTGGAACCCGCAGACCGGCGAGACGCGGCGGCTTCTGCCGGAGGGCGTTACCAGTGGCTTTGGGCTGCTCTCGCCGGATGGCGAGTGGTTCTACCTCTTCAAGGATACGAAGGGCAACGAGAAGGGGCACTATGTTCGGGCGCGCTATGATTCTAAGGGCACGGGGGAGATCGAGAGCCTCACGCCCGAGTTTGCGCCGTATTCGTCGTCGCTGACCCCGTTTCCGCTGCCGATTGTGAGTTTGAGCACGTCGGGCAATCGGATCGCGTTTATTTTTGTGGACGGCGACGGCTACCACTTGTGCGCCGTGAATATTGGCAAGGAGGGCAGTTTAGGTGCGCCGAAGATCCTCCAGGAAGGCCGGGCACTTCTGCGTGGTCCGGTGCTCTCCGCCGACGGGGCGGTTTGTGTGGTCTGCACCAATGAGCGGACGGGAAAGCAGCAGTACGATCTGCTCGCCCTGGAATCCGGTGGTGAGGAGCTGGTGCGCTGGAAGGGCGGGGGGGCGACGAGTCTGGAGACCACGGCGTTCTCCCCGATTCCAGGTGACTACCGCCTGCTCTGCACCAGCGACGAGTCCGGGGTAAAGCGCCCAATGCTCTGGGATGTGGCACTCGGGGAGTCCGAGCTTCTGCTGGGCGAGGAGCAGCTTCCCGGTGAGGTTGTGGCGCTCTGCTGGTCGCCCAATGCCAAGCGCATTCTGCTCTGCCGGAGCCACGACGCGGCGCATGAGCTGTGGGTCTGGACGGCAGGAAAGCTCACGCGCTTGCAGCACCCGTCGGGGACGATTTCGTTCTTTGGTGGGCTGGGTGCGACACTCACCAACGACGGTGTGGCATCGGTGCTTTTCTCCAACTCCCAGACCCCGCGCCAGCTTCGGGAGTTCTCCGTGATTTCGGCAGGCGAGGGGCGTGTGGTGCTTTCAGGGGGCGACGCTCCGACGGGCACGACGGTGCGCTCGGTGGTCTTTCCCTCGTCGGATGGCGTTTTAGTGCAGGGCTGGCTAGTGACACCTGAGGGCGTGGGGCCGTTCCCTACCGTGATTGATGTCCACGGTGGGCCGCACGGCGTGACCAACCAGAGCTTTGGGATGGGCGCACCCTATGTTCAGAGTGGCTTCGCCTATCTCTCCGTGAACTACCGGGGCTCGACCACCTTTGGGCGGGAATTTCTCCAGAAAATCTGGGGCGATGTGGGGCACTGGGAGCTAGAGGACATCGCCGCTGCCCATGCGTTTCTTGTCCGTGAAGGTATCGCCGACCCGAAGCGCATTGCGATTACGGGGGGCTCGTACGGCGGCTACTTGACACTGCTTGCCCTCGGGAAGCGCCCGGAACTCTGGGCGGCGGGTGTGGCCCATATCGCGCTTGCCAATAACGCCATGGCCTACGAAGACTCGTCGCCGCTTCTCCAGGGAATCATGAAGGCCAGCTTCGGCGGCACACCGGAAGAGAAACCGGAGCTGTGGGAGCGTAGCTCGCCGCATACCTACGCCGTACAAATCCACGCCCCGATTCTCGTGATCCAGGGCCTCAACGACACACGCTGTCCCCGGCGTCAGATGGAAGTCTATGAGGCGCACTTAAAAGAGCTAGGCAAGCCGATCGAGGTGCTCTGGTTCGACGCGGGCCATGGGGTGGGCAACACCGAGCAGTCTATAGGCTTCACCGAGCACATCCTCACGTTTCTAACTTCAGCACTTCTTCAGACTTCAGCGGTAGACTGATACTTATGGACACCCTACTCACCGAGATTGACAGACGCTTTGTAGCAGCACGGCCTATAGGCGCGGCGCTCGCGTTCTACACCATGGACTGGGCTCCTGACCTCGCTACGGCGCAGATACGTGCGAAGAAAGAGCGACGGCCTGTCTTTTTGATCTTTGTTACCAATATCTCCGCCGCGACCAGCTTTTACCAGGGCCACTGCTGAGCCAACGCGGATCACCTGCGGGGGAGTTCCCTCGCCGCGCCCGCCGTGCTGGAGCTGCTCAAGCCTTTTATCGTGACATCTTGGAACGGTCGTCGCCTCTCGGACATGCCGCCTGACATGAAGAAAGTCTTCGAGCAAGGGCGGCTGCGCGGCGACAATGTCAATATCGCGTTTTTTGTGCTCTCGCCTGAGGGTGCGGTACTCCGCGCAGGCATCCCTTTTGTCCAGCCGGGCTATTTTCGTATGGACTCTGCCGCGATGGGGGCGGACATGGTGCGCCAGCTCAAGGACTTTTTCCAGGGGCTAGACATTCCGCCCGCACCGAAAATTCGTCGCGAGCCTACTCTTCCCGACCTTGCCACCCCCGGCTTTCGCGTCTTCCTGACGTTTGGGCGTAATAACATCAACCACTACCGAACGCCCGTCATCGAGACTGTCGCCTTTACCCCGGAGCTCGCCGCTGCGCTCGCACGCCCCAAGGCTACCAAGACGCTCGATGCCGCCGCTCTCAAACCGCTGCTTGCCGTGCTCTACCCGCCCGCCATCATGGATGGCATGGGCGGCTTTCGCACGATCACAGGCCGCTTCACGCTGGAGCCCCTCCCTGGGGAAGCCGCCGCGCTTCTCACCGGTACACCGACATTCGTACTCGATGACCGCAATGCAACGCGCTACACGGGCCCGCTGGAGCTGGCCCTGCGCTACCCGCCCGGCAAACCTCTCACAGCGCGCGGTACTTTCACCGCCCCGTTCCCACGCTTCCGCCCCGACGGTGAAATCACCGAAACCGTCACCCTCACGGCGGCATTCGAAACCCGGCCTGCGTAACTACAGCGTGCCATGATGCGTTATTGAAATATGAGCAACAACAAGAAGCGATTTGGGATTGCATTTATTGGGGGATTAGTGGCGTTTTTCGTGACGACAATTGTCATTTGGCAGCAACTTCCCAGTGCCCTGATTAGGCTTTGTTGCATAACGTTTTTGGATAGACGTGCTTAACTGCATTTTCTGAACCTACCTCGTTAAGTTACTAGGTTAGAAGGCGACACGATGGCATAGCTCTCACAACGGCCAAATTCAAGGAAACGATTCAAAATACGAC
>JANNDD010000402.1:0-23612 GCA_031387365.1 Armatimonas sp.
GAGTGTGGCGCTGGTATTTTTGTTATCCGCACGCAGCAGATGATCTAGACGCCGTGCCAGCTCGCCGGGGCGCTCCGAGAGGCGTAGGCGGGCAGAAGCAAAATCTCGTGCGTCGAGAGCCCGCTCAATAGCGCTGTTAAACGTTGGAGAGGACAGATCGTTGCGCAGGAGATGAAACGCGGCGGCGGTCTTGGGAAAGCGCGTCGCAAACTCGCCCGGATGGAGTTTCTCGCCCAGACGCAGCCAGCGGCCTTTCCAGCGCAGCATGTCCTCAACGGCATCAGAGATGCGCTCCAGCAAGCCCAGAATCGCGCGGCGCTCGGGGCGAGAAAGCGTGCGGAACTTGCACGCTTCGGCCAGCGAGAGATCGCCGCCACTGAGGGCAACCGCGAGGCGGAGTATGTCGGTTGCGGTGCGTAGGTAGCGCTCGGTCAGTGCCGGAAGCGTGGCAAAGAGCAGGCCACAGACAAATGCCGCGTTCTCTTTCTGCGGGATTTTTTCCGGAAGCAGACGCTCGATATCCGTGCCGTAGTGCGCCACGAACCACGCCAGATCCTCTTTGTCCTGCTCCGAGAGCGAGGTGTTCGAGGCGGCAAGCTGCGTGAAGAGCTGTTCGAAATCCGCAAGATTTCCCAGCATCAGCGGCGTCAGCTCGGGTTGGTCCTTGAGCTTGGTGCGCTTCTTCTCTTTCTGCGGCGGGCGGTACTTCCCCCCGGTCCAGTAGTGCAGAATCGCGCTGACATAGAGATCAGCATCACTGGCCTTCATCACATCGTGGGGAAAGTTGGGCCAGAAGGGCTTGAACTTCTGGTGCGCCCCTTTGGCTCGCTTAAGCTCGGCGATGAGGGTCTGGTAGAACATAGTGAGCTCGGGCAGCGTGAGAAGGCGGCAGGCTTCCAAGATCTCAGGAGCCAGCGCAAAGCCCAGTGCCTCGACGTTCTTCGCGAGCGTCGTAACGGGCGCATACGGTAGCTGCGGCGAGTCGGGCGTGCCTTCGGGGACGGTGATCTTATTGCGGCGGCGCAGGTAGAGGGCGTTGTTCATGGCATTCTTCCTCCCCCCGCCGCTTAGACGGCGACCCCCTCCGCTTCGCGAAGAGGGTAGGAGTGTCTGCGGAGAGCGGGAACCCTGGGTTTCTAAAATGAAGAGAAGGAAGGACTCCCATAGCCGCAGACACTCTATTATCGGCTATTTGGGGGGAATTGCTAAAGGCTGGGGATTAGCCGGGCATTGAAATACCCGGCTGCAAGGAGGGAGCGTCCCGAGGACGCAGGGAACTTAGAGCAGGTGCTCGCTGACATAAGTCTGAAGCTGTGTGGGAACCTGGGCGAGAAGTGGTGCGATGATCGGCTCCTGAAAGAACCGTTGTAGTTGCTTGGAGAGATCGTCGTATTCTTCGATGTGTTGCCAGATTGTCTGTATCTTTTGGTCCGTAGGAGCAAAGTAGAGGTTAAGGCTGAGGAGAGTGGGGAAAGACTGGGACTCGCCGTCGGACTCGGGGACAGGGTAAGCAATAGCGACACAGCGCTCTAGAGTCATGCTCATCCAGAGCTGTGTGTCGTATCCCAGGATGTGCCAGCTCGGCGGAGCATCTGGGACAGTCGAAAAGAAATACTTGGTTAATCCCCCGTTCCAATTCCCACGCCAGTGCCGATTGGAAAGGCGAAAATCAAATGGGTAGGAGTGGAGAAGCGGCGAGGAAGAGCCCCCGCTCAGCCGCATAGCATCCCAAATCCCATGATGTTCCATCTGCGAATCTACGACTTCTAGGCTTCGGAACTGATCAGCAAATGCTTCAATAAGCTCTTTTGTGCTGGATGTATTAGACTCCTGGAGTCGTGTTCCCCAAGCGAGAAATTCCTGCACATAGTCTTCAATCTCAATAATCATCTGCTAACACTACTCTCCCCTGGTTGATAGACTAGGAAACTCGATTCTCTGCGCCCACGGGGCGCTCCCTTCCTCCTGCCGGGGATTTCAATGCCCGGAGCGGAAAAGCCCCCGTGGAATGGACTCTGCCAGCACCTTGTAGCCCAGCTTTTCGGGGTGGAGGTGGTCGTTGCTCTCGGCGGCGGGGGAGAGCTGCGTGGGGTTTTGGGGGTCGCGTAAAGCGCCGTCGAAGTCGAGAAACGCATCGAGGGCGCGGGTGGTGCGAACCCACTGGTTGATCGCCTGCCGCTCGCGCTCCAGCTCGGGGGTGTAGTAGAACGACTTGCCGCACGGGAGGATGGTCGCGCCGTAGACCTTGATGCCGTGCGCCTGCGCCCGCGCGGCGAGCTGCTCGTAGGCGGCGATGAGATCTGCCGCACCTGCCGACTTGCCGCCTAGATCGTTGATGCCCTCAAAAATCACGAGCCAGCGGACGCCGGGCTGGGCGAGCACATCCCGGTCGAAGCGGGCCAGCGCACTGGGGCCGAGGCCACCACTAATGACGCAGTTCCCGCCGATTCCCGCATTCAAGACGGCGATACTACGGGTGCGCCTGTCGGCCTGCAAGCGCCGCGCTAGGTAGTCCGGCCAGCGCCCGTTGCCGTTGGTGGGCGAGCCACGCCCGTCGGTGATGGAGTCGCCCAGGGTCACAATTGCGGCGGCGTTTTTATTGGCCAGCACTTCAATTCCAGAAATAAAGTACCAATGATCCACTTTCACCGCGCCGAGCAGATCGGGCGCAGAAACCTGGTTGCCGGGCTGTAAATACGAAGTGCACCGGGAGCCAGGATGCCCGGTGAGCTCTTTGGTGGTCGTGCGAAGATGCAGCGTGATTGCTAGATCGGAGAGCGCCGTGACCGGAAAGTCCAGCACGTCCGAGAGGACCGGCGTCCCCGGCGGCACGGTCACCGATGGCGCTCCATGAAACGTCAGCGCCCGATTCGTCTCCGCCGCGATCCTACTCTCGCCCCGCGCCCGCGCGACCTGCACGCCGGTAAACGTCAGCGGCACGGTGCCAAACTCATTGGAGAGCCGAACCCGCAGCTTGCGCCCCGCCAGTGTCAGCCGCACGATCTGCCGCACGGTCGTGTCCACAAACCCCGGCGCAGGCGGCAAGTTCCCCGGCTCCGTGAGTTGCGGCGCCGCCATCCACGCCCCCACCCAGTAGTCGTTATTGATTCGTGAGGTCATTGCTTAAGCCATAGACGGAGATGTGTGCGGTGCTATGAATGTCGAACTTCGTGCGTTGCCAATTGGCATAGCGTGCCACTAAACGCAGACCGGCCAGACGGGCCATGAGATCCATCTCGCCAGGGGTGATGAGGCGGCAGACGATGGGATTCATGGTGATACCTGTGGTCGTCAGGTGGACGTGGTTTTCCTCCAGTAGCTGTGTCACGGGATCGTAGCGGGCAACATCGAGAACCACTGTGTCTAGGCCAATATGCTCGGTATGGACGTAGTCGGGTTGTCCTGGAAGAATCCAGGCGTGCGGCACGGCGGTCTCGACCACAAAATGCCCATCTGAGTTGAGGTGGCGCGCGGCGTTCTGGAAGCAACGAATCTGGCCCTCGACGGTGAGTATATTAAAGATCGAGTTGAAAACAAGATAAACCAGGTCGTACCGGTGCTGGGTGGTTGCCTCACTCATATCGCCGATCACTACCTCGATCTGCTGACCGCCGGGCTTAGCGTGGAGCTGCTCGACCATGTCGGGCGAGAGCTCAATGCCGTCCACAGGAACCCCTTTTGCGACGAGAGGAAGCGCGATGCGCCCCGTCCCGATGGCGAACTCCAGTGCGTCGCCTTCCTGTACAAGTTCAAATAAAAACTCAACGGCTGCTGCTTCATCACCACGAGGGTGATCGTCATAGAGTTTCGCGACATCTGGTCCAAAACTTGACTTGGGGTCAAAATGCTTCATTGAATTCTGCGGGTCTTTCTCACAAATCGTTTTTCGTTCTTGGTCATGCAATCACTTCCAGCCCTTTGTGCTTGACCAGCGAGAGGAGCTTCAGCGACGCGCCCGAGGGGGATTTCTCGCCCCGCTCCCACTGGCTCACGAGGCTTACGGTCACATTGAGATAGCGCGCAAAGACGGCTTGGCTGACATGCTCCCGCTGGCGTAGCTCACGAATCTCCTCGGCGGAGAGCCGCGCGACGGGAGTAAGACAGAGCTCGTCAAAGCGGCGCATCGTCTGCTTGTCCATGAGCTGAACCTCATGGAGATCCGAGGCCGTCTCGTGGAGGGCAGCAAGAATACTGCTTTTATAGGTCTGATCGGTCTTGCTCATGCGAGATTCTCCCTCTCTACGGGTGGAGGGCAAGCGACCTCAATAAGTATGCCTGCCTCTTGCGCTGTCTGAAGCTGCTCCTGCGTGTAGGCCAGCAGCTCATTGGCGAGTAATCGAAATGCGGTAAGCTCGTCGTCACGGATATTCTCGCGCTCGTTCTTGGCGAAGCCATAGACGAAAAAGGCTCTATCCGCGGTGCGAAAGAGAACAATGCTACGAAAGCCTCCCGAGCGGCCCGCACCGGGCCGCGCGATGCGCTGTTTGATAACCCCACTCCCCAAGTCGGCATCTACCAGCCCACGCTCCGCCCGCTCAACTGCCTCACAGAGCGCTAAATCGGAGATTCTCTGTTGTCGGGCAAACCGGGTGAAGGCTTTGTTCTTATAGATCATCGTCGGCTATCACATGATACTATCACACTGAGTGCTATATTTCTAGCGGCGTAGTTGTGTCCACAAACCCTGATGCAGGCGGCAAGTTCCCCGGCTCCTTCAGCTGCGGCGACGCCATCCACGCCCCCACCTAGTTATCGTTACTTGCCATGAGCATTCTTCATATACGATCCATAGGCGCTAATAAAAATTTGGTAATCTTCATTCTTGGATAGGCATAAGTGGCCTGCCGTTCCACTGAATACAATGCATTGACCTCCTTCTTCCTCGATGTCATCACTCCAAATCGCCTTTTCATAGCCGAAATGAAAACTGATTGAACCATTAGTTTCTGAAAAGAATTGGATGAAAGAATATCCTAGCCCGTCTGAAATTACTATTTTATGTTTTATATTGTTGATTGAAATTTCTGATGCGTAGGAATTTTCACCTTCTTTATAGAACTTGAGATCAAAATGCTCTTCGATTAACTTGACATCATCACTGATTAGACGAGTTATTTTTTCTATTGTCTGATCAGGAACGGAGGAGGAGGGCGTTGCGTCATCCTTCCTGAAGAGTTTGGAAAAAAGAGCCATGGTAATCTACTCCAGCCCCGGTAGACTGGCTAGAAGTGCATGTCCTTCAGCAAATCTGTTGAGGACGGCTTTTCGGTAGCGGACGAGCTGGGCTTGGACGGTCTTTAGGTGAGTGTCGCGGGTGCGGCGGAGGTTCTTGCTGGCTTGCTCGCCCTGCTTGAGCGTGTGAGATGCCTCGGTGAGGGCGGCTGTGTCGGTGATAAGCTGCTCGACGGTGTAGCCGCCTACCAGGGTAAGAGGGGCAGTGAAGTCCTCTAAATCCGCGTTGTTGAGGCGTGTCCAGAGATCGGCGAGGTCGGTGAGCGCCTTGCTCCAGGCGGCATCCCCTGCGCTCTGGAGCGGGATGGTTGGGAGGGCGCTGGCGAATTCGGTCTCGGCAAAGTCGGAGAGAAGCGCGGCGCGGAACTGGCGAATACGCTCACGGAGGCTCTCGCGCAGCGTGCGACGGCGGCGCGAGGCGGTCTCGGTGGTGTTCTCAGACTCGGTGACACTCTTCTGGTTGGCCTCAAAGGTCGCGCGGTCATCGGTGAGCTGTGCCACGCCGTAGCCACCACGCAGAACAAGAGACTTGGGGGCAAGCGCGGTGTCGGTGGCGCTCCAGTGCTCAATAAACCGGCTCAGAATCGTCGGGACATCTTTCAACACTAAAGCTGGCATAGGGAATACCTCTGTTTAAATTAAGATGGAGCAAGGGGGACACCCAATGCTCACATAGAAACGGCGATGCTCGCCGGAGGAATGACGATGCTCACGGAGGAGCTAGAATTCTCGCTGAAAAAACAACAATGCTTCTGTTACAGTAAGAATATAAGCCTATTTTACCACAACAACGCCGTCCTAAGCTCCATTCCCTAGTCGCGGAGCGACTTCGTGGCGCTTGCGCCCTCAGACGCCTACTTCCAGTGGGCGGATTTCCGTGGGCGACACAGACTCGCCATCCCAAAATACCCCAAGATTGGACCCGCGCCAAAGCCAAGCAGAGGCATGGGCGTGAGCTGGCGGTACGCAAAGAACAGAATCGCGGCGTAGTAGACTGCAACAGCAAACTGTCCCAAACGAAGGAGCATCGCGACGGGCAAGGCAAGCGCGACCAGAGCAAAAACCAACGCGAGGGGGCCGACTTGCTGGGCCAGCACGAGCACGCCCTCCACATACGAAACCGGCTCCAGCGGATCGGGGCGCAGACAGGCGACCGTTGCGGCACCGGCCAGCGCGATACCCACGCCGACACGGGCCAGCACGGAGAGGGGCGTACGCGAGAGCACGACGAGACCCGCAAGGGCAAATGCTGTGGCCTGCGACGCATCCGGCTGGGCGGCGAGAGCGGCGGCGATTACCAGCAGAACCGCCCACCCCTTCCGTGCCTGTGGCAAGAGGAGCACCGTTCCAGGGAGCAACACCGACGCCATGTAGAGCCGAAAGCCACCCGCCCCAAGCCAGCGGTGCGGGCCTGCACTGGGGAGAAGCAGAGGGAGTGCAACCAGCACCGCCGCGACAATCAGCGCACGGTCGTGGAACTTCTCCGGGAGAGTGCGCGGCTTGCGCGAGACAAGGGCGCAGGCCAATGCTGCGACACTGAAGACAAACGCCTGCTGGATCAGCTGCGACGGGCTAGCCCCGCCTCGGTGCATCAGAAAGAGGCTCCCCAGAAACGCAGGGAGCGCGGCAAGGATGAGGGAATTCACGGTGGCTCTATCCTACCTCAAGACGCACCGTCACCGTATCATTTCGTCACCCACGCAGGAACCATGCCCCAGCCGTAGGTCACCAGCCCCGAGATAGCCCTGATCACCTCGCTCTCTTGCTCAGGAACGGTGACAAAATGAAACGGCGACGGGCCGCGCCAGTGCCAGATCGGACCAGTGAATGTGAGGGTCATTATGATATTCCTCCTTCGCGAAGCCGGAGGGGGTGCCCGAGGCACGAAGGCGGGGGAGGTAAGCCCATTACTTCCAGTACCGCTCCGCCCAGGTGAGCAGGTAGGGCCAGTTGGGGCCGATGGTGTGGCCGCCTTCGTGCTGGCGGTAGGCGATATCGGTGTCGAGGAGGCCCACGCCGATCGCGGGCTGCTCGCTGACGGGAAGGGGTTTCTTGCCCAGAAGGCTATAAACCGGCCCCGCGGCAACTCCGGCGAGAAACTGCCCCTTGCTATCCACCCAGTTGCCTTCCACAAACGGTGAGCCACAGCTAATAAAAACGGGGCGCGGAGCACAAAGCGCGACCAGCTCATGGGCATCCACGGGGAGATCGTTGGGGCCAAGGGAGCCCGAGGCGTATTTTACAAAATTGCCTGCCATCCAGTGGTACTCGCCGGAGCTGGCGACATTCTCGATCTGTTCGCCGAAGTGTCGGCGGTACAGCTTGGCCCCGCCCGTTCCAGAGGAGCCGATATAGCCAATCGAAAAGCGTGGCTCGTAGGCCATGGTGACAACAGCGGCCTTACCGTAGCGGGAGAGACCCTCAATCGCGACCTTTTTCGCGTCCACCGCCTTGTCAGTCTCGAAGTAGTCCAGTGCACGACTTGCTCCCCAGGCCCAGGCTTTGAGTGCGCCCCAGTCGTCTACTTTGCGCGGCTCGCCCTTATTGACCAGGCCAATAATGCCCTCACGCAGTCCCGCACCGTTGTCGGCTTGGATGGAGTTTGGGGAGAGAATGGCATAGCCCCAGCCCTTGGCGAGCACTTGCTCCTGCCAGCTCTTGCCAGCGCCGGGAGGCGGAGCGAAGGCGGGCGCACCGGGGCGGGTGGGGAAGATAAAGCCAAACTCCATCACGACAGGAACGGGTTTGGTCGCACTCTCAGGGGTAGTGAGCGTGAGCTGGATGTCCACCTTGATACTTGGGAAGTCTTTGTTGTCCACGTGCCCAACGAGTTTCTTGGTGACAACAGCGATCTCCCCTTTCTTCTCCTTGAGCGTCTCCGTTACTTCCCACGTCACTTTAGGGGTGACTTTTGGAGTCCGGCCGTACATCTCGCGGTCGAAGTCCTCAAAAAGTTCTTTCCTACGGGCTTCCCAGTCTTTCTTGCTCGCGACTTTCTTGCCGTTCTTGAGGGTCAGCGCATCAGGCAGCGTGTAGGGGCCGACTTTTGCTTCGTCGGAGTTGGCGGCATTGGGCGCGGTCGGGGTGCCACTCGGGCCGGGGCGTAGCTTCTCGATCTTGAGTAGCTCCAATAGGTGCTTGTGGTCGGCCTGGGTCTTGGCCTGCAGCTCCGGCGACGGCCCAAAGCGTGGGGGCTGTGCCGGAGCGGCAAGTGCGGATAGAGTGAGGAGGAACAGTGCTGGTATCATCCTCCTACATTACCATAAGAGGGCGGAACTTTCGGGACTGAATGCTGATTTGCTGGGCGAGCTTTCCCGCCACTTCATGAAAGATTTGCGACTGAGCACCCTCTGGGTCGGTGATAAGTACGGGTTCGCCGCAGTCAGACGCCTCGCGGGTAGGGATATCGAGCGGGATGCATCCTAAAAATGGGACTTTCAGCTCCTCCGCCGCATCTTGGCCACCGCCGCGCCCGAAGATATAGTAGGTATTGCCGGTGTCTGGTGCCACAAAATAGGCCATGTTCTCAATAATGCCCAGAATCGGGACATTGAGCTTCTGGAAAGCCCTAAGGCTCTTGACGGCGATACTCGACGCCACATCCTGCGGGGTCATGACGATCACTGCGCCCGAGAGCGGAATGGACTCCGAGAGGGTCATTGTGACATCGCCGGTGCCGGGAGGTAGGTCCACCAATAAGTAGTCCAGCTCGCCCCAGGCCACATCCCCGAGGAACTGATTGACGACTTTCCCCAGCATCGGGCCGCGCCAGACCACCGGCTGACCGGGCTCGACCAGAAAGCCCATCGAGACACAGCTCACGCCGTGCCGCTCCGCGGGGGCGATCTTGGAGATCACATTGCCGTCGGCCTGACGCTCCGCCGTTTGCTCTAAGTGCTCGTCTTCAAGGCCCAGGAGCATGGGAATCGTCGGGCCGTAGACATCGGCATCCATCAGGCCCACCCGCGCGCCGGACTGTGCCAGCGCAATCGCCAGATTGGTCGCCACCGTGGACTTGCCCACGCCACCCTTGCCCGAGGCCACTGCAATAACATGCTTCACTTTCGGGATGATCTTCCCGCCCTGAGGCCGCCGCGCGACCACATTGGCCGTAAGGTCTATTTTGATTCCCTTGACGCCCGGAATTTCACCGACAGCAGCGCGGCAGTCCGCCTCGATTTTTGCTTTCATCGGGCAGGCAGGGGTCGTGAGCTCCACAATAAACGCCACATTGCCGTCGCAAATGCGGACATTCTTGATCATGTTGAGGGCGACCAGGTCTTTTCCTAGGTCGGGGTCGGGGACGGTGCGCAGGGCTGCGAGCACCTGTGCTTCGGACACTTCAGGCATATTTATCTTTCAATTACCAGGTTTTCTTCAAAATACCGGCTTTTCTTCCGATGATTAAACACGGGAACCTGCCGCCAGGTTCCGCAGGTATAGCAAATCGAACGCTTTCACACACTTGGAGAAAAAATGAGATCACCCTACTTTATCATCGGACTGGCGCTCGTGGGCGCTCTACCTGCTCTGGCCCAGACAACTAATACCCCCACTTCGGTGGGGCAAGTGATTCAAGACCCGATCACGGAGCCCATCCAGAAATACGATACGCTGCGTATTATCGTGATTGGTGAGCCTCTCTACACGGGAACGGGCGAGTTCAAGGTCAGTGCGAACGGTACCATAGAGCTGCCGCGCATCGGGCAAGTGCGTGTGGAAGGCAACTCGAACCTGAAGGCGGCGAGCTTTATCGAGCAGCGTCTCAAGAGCGGTAAGTTTCTTAAAGAGCCCCATGCACTGGTGACCATTATTGATCGCAAGCGCAAGGAAGTGAGCGTCAATGGAGCCGTGGGCATTCAGGGGCGGCGAATCCTACGCGAGGGAACCCGGCTCTCTGACGTACTTGAGGAGGCGGGGCTGGCACAGCTCGCCGATCTGGAGAAAGTGGAAGTAACGCGGGGTAAAGAAGCTCTTGAGATTAACTACAAGAAATTCCGCAATGGTCTGGATAACTCCGAGACGGTGAACCCGTTTCTTGAGGACGGTGACCGTATTTTTATTCGGCTGGGAGAGCCGACCGAAGGGACGGTGAGAGTGGTCGGTGAGGTGAAGGATCTCACCAAGCCACAGCTCGCTATCTCACAGGGGAGTACGTTCAGCCAAGTGCTGAGCATGGTGGGGGGCATCACGGACTACGGCGACCGCAAAGGTGTCTTTGTGATCCGCAAGAATCAGCGTATTCCCGTGCCCTACGATGAGATCGTCGGTGGTGCTACGGACAAAGATATCAAGCTCCTAGACAAAGACGAGATCCATGTCCCGCGCCTGGAAAAGCCACGTCAGTTCACCGTCTATGGGGGCGTTCGGACACAGGGCTCCTTCCCGCTGCAAGGGAGAGTGACACTGACACAGGCCGTCGGCAATGCGGGGCCGGTTGAGGGAGCAAAACGTAAAGAGGTTCAGCTCATGCGGCTTGGCCCCGATGGGAAGTACCCGAAAAAGCCCACTAAAGTGAACGTCGAAGATGGAACTCAAGCATCACTGGAGATTCAGGATGGCGACGTACTCTTTATCCCGGATCCCTCACGAGGCAATAAATTCGACCTCAACCAGGCACTCAGCACGGTGGGTAGCATGATCTGGATTAGCTCTCTACTGCGTCGCTAGGGAACTCTGTTAGGCGGGTGGCGCGGATGGTCTTGATGCGCCGCCCTTCCAGTGCTTCTACCACAAACTCGACGCCCTCGGTGAGTACGCGCTCGCCGACCGCGGCTTCGTGGCCGAGCATTCCAAAGACATAGCCGCCGATGGTGGTGTAGTCCTCATGCTCTAAGCTGGTGCCCAAGCGCTCGTTGATATCATCCAGGCTCAAGCGGCTGTCGAGCAGGGTGATGGTGGGTGAGATCACTTTTATCTCCGGCTCATCCACATCGTATTCGTCCTTGATCTCTCCCACAATCTCCTCTAAGAGATCCTCCAGCGTGACGATTCCCGCCGTGCCCGCGTACTCGTCCTGAACAATTGCGAGCTGCTGATGCGAGTGGCGCATGGTCTCCAGCAGATCGGCCACCCGGCGACTCTCTGGCACAAAGATTGGCGTGCGCACGAGCTTACCCAGATGGGGTGGGCGCTCCTCCGCCGTGAGCAGTCGTAGCAGATCCTTGGCGTGGAGCACACCGATGACGTTATCTATGGTGCCAGCGTAGACAGGGATGCGCGAGTGCCCCGAAGTCAGAATCAGCTCCACAACTTTCTCTAGCGGGGCGTTTACTGGCACAGCGGCCATGTCCACTCGGGGCGTCATGACGGCACGAATCTCTGTCTCGGAGATCTCGATGATGTTCTTGATAATCTCCTCCTCGCCTTCGTCAATGCCACCGCCCCTGCCCTGGTCGTCCACGAATTTTTCAAACTCGCCCCGTGTCATCATGGGCGCTTCGAAGCGCGCCTGCGGGGCAATGGTACGTGCCAGCCCTAAAATTAGTGCGGAGAATGGGGTGAAAAGTGCGGTGCAGCTGCGCACTAGAGGCGCAAGGCGTGTTGCCCAGTGGTCGGGAGCCTGCAACGCCAGGGACTTGGGGAGCATGCCGCCCAGTGCCATCGCCAGCACGGCCACCGGGATCGTGATAATAACGGGGGCAATGATACTGGAGTAGTCGTTGTGATTATCGTGGATGAGACGCTGAATCTTGGGAACGAGCGCCTGCGAGAGTACCGTGGCGGCGACAGCGGCGGCGGTAAAGCCACTGAGCGTGACGCCCACCTGGGTCGTGGCAATCATCCGGGGTTGGTCTTCCAGAAGAACCTGGACCGCCTTCGCGCCTCGGCGGCCTTCTTCCACAATCTGTTCCACACGGGTGGAGCGTAGCGCAAGGAGCGCGGCCTCCGCCATGGCAAACGCGCCCATGAGCAGAATTAGAAGCAGCACCAGCATACTACTGGCTACGATAATCGTCGGGGAGATACTAGCAGGGTCCATAGATTATTTGGGGAGAGGGGATGCCGCCGGACGAGGAAACCACGAGGTGGGCAGGTGGTATCCAAGCCAAGGCGGAACCTTGAGCACGAGAGCCGCTAGAGTTAGTGCTAGAACAGCACCGGCAGCCACTTCGCGCAGCGTATGCACTTTCGTCTCTACCCGAGACTGGGCAACCAGCGCTGCCAGCCCTAGAGAGAGCACGACAACCGCAGGCTGTGGGACGAGAAACAAGATAATACCAGCCAGGTAGAACGCGATGGCGGAGTGGCCGGAGATCACTCCACCTTGTAGCAACGAGCCTTTTTTTCCCGCGATCTTGCCCACCAGCACGAGTAGTAACATCAGAACAAAGGCCCCCGCGAACACGGGGACGGTGGGGGGCTGGATCAGGCGTAGAGGCAGGCTTTCCAGGCGAACTGCTCCCCAGAAAACGACAGCACCCACCAGGGCTGCCGTGATAGCGGAGATAAGAACGGCGCCTGCCGCAATGTCTTTCACAAACTTTGCTGCGGGGTGGTAGCTCTGGGTAATCATGTCCACCGTGCCCTCAATGGCGGTGTTGAACAGCTCCGTGATGAGCACCAAAGCCGCACAAAAAACAAGTGCCAGCATCTCGACTCGGGGGAGGCGCAGGATGATTCCAGCCAGAAACACCAGCGAGAACGCAATCGTGTGAAAGCGCATATTCCGCTGGGTGCGGAAAGCGTGGGCGATTCCCTCGACTGCATGTCGAAAAGAAACGACTGGATTTTTAGCGCGCCAGGAAGAGTGGCTCATTGTCTGTTTGTATTGTAGCCTATCCAAGCGTTCTGGTCGAGGCATCTGTGATGCTATTTATAGATTTGTACACACACCGATGCGGTACCATAAACTGCTATGCCGATCTCTCGCTACTTTATTGCCGCTATGGACTGTCCGACCGAGGAGCAGCTTATCCGCAACCGCCTCAAGAGTGTTGGTGGTATTGAGGAACTTCAGTTTGATCTGATTGAGCGGATTCTGACCGTGAGGCAGGCGGATGAGAGCACGGCACAGACCGAGAGTGCACTTGCAGAGCTCGGGATGCATGCCCGTCCTCTGACGGCGGAGAATGCGGGGACAGTTCAAGTCGCACCGGTGCTGCCGCGCCAAAAGATCGTGCGGCTCGCGCTGGCGGGAGCACTCGCCGCGAGTGCGGAGGCGGGGGCGTGGATTATCGAGAGCCGGACGGGTGTGCATGCCGACGATGCTCTTGTGGTGATCACTCTTGCGGTGGCATCGTTGCTGCTCTCCGGCGGGGAGACGGCGCGGAAGGGCTGGATGGCGCTCCGCACCCGGACACTCAATATTAACTTTCTGATGGGCCTGGCGATTGTTGGAGCAATCACGATTCAGCAGTGGCCCGAGGCGGCGATGGCCTCGTTTTTGTTCACGGTCGCGGAAGTGATTGAGGGACTCTCGCTGGAGCGGGCACGCAAGGCAGTACAGGGATTGATGGAGGCCACGCCCGAGACCGTCGAGGTGCTCTCGGAGTGCGGGAGCTTCCATGAGAGCAAGCTGGCGCTGGTTGCCGTGGGCGATAGGGTGCGGGTTCGGCCTGGGCAGACCATTCCCCTTGATGGTACCCTCACTGAGGGGATCTCCACAGTCAATCAGGCGGCGATCACGGGGGAAAGCCTGCCGATAGAGAAGCAGACCGGGGATGCGGTCTTTGCCGGGACATACAATACAACCGGTACTTTTGTCTTTCAAGTCAGTGCGGCGCGGGGCGATACCACGATGGATCGGATTGTCGCCGCGGTGAAAGAGGCGCAGCAGCAGCGGGCACCCACACAGCGCTTTATTGATAAATTTGCCAAGATCTACACGCCGACCGTGGTGGTGCTAGCGCTTCTTTATGCCGTTTTGCCGCCGCTCTTTTGGGCAGCAAGCTGGCCCGGGCAGCTCCACAGTGCGCTGGTGATGCTGGTGATTGCCTGCCCTTGTGCACTGGTGATCTCGACTCCCGTCACTATTGTCAGCGGCTTGACGGCGGCGGCGCGACTGGGACTGCTGGTGCGTGGAGGAGCTTTTCTAGAAGAGGGCCATCGGCTCAAGGTGATTGCCTTTGATAAGACAGGGACTCTCACGGAGGGACGGCCCGCGGTGACGGACATTCTGCCCCTAACCGACCGTGCGCCCTCTGAGCTGCTTCATCTGGCGGCGAGCCTGGATGCAGCCTCGGAGCACCCCGTGGCCGCCGCAATTGTGACGCACTGTGCGCAGAGTCACGCGTGCCAGCACCTGCCCGTGGACGCCTTTGAAGCCGTGATCGGACGGGGCGTGGCGGGGACACTGGAGGGGCGACGGCACTATGTCGGCAACCATCGGCTGACTGAGGAGAACCAGGTTTGTGGGCCGCATGTTGAGGCGCTTCTGGCACGGCTGGAGTCCGAGGGCAAGACCACGGTCGTACTCACCGATGCCCAGCAGGCGCTCGCCGTGATCGGGGTGGCAGATACCGTGCGCTCGACGGCGGCAGAGGCCATCGCTCAGCTCAAGGCGCTCGGGGTGCAGACCGTGATCCTGACGGGCGATGGGAAAGCGGCGGCAGCACAGATCGGGCTGCAAATTGGTATCACCGATGTGCGCGCGGAGCTTCTGCCGGAAGATAAGCTGGCGGCGGTGAGTGCGCTGGCGCAGCAGTACGGCGGCGTGGGCATGGTGGGGGATGGAATCAACGACGGCCCAGCGCTGGCGCGTGCCCAAGTGGGGTTTGCCATGGGGCGCACGGGTACGGGAGTTGCGCTAGAAATTGCCGATGTGGCACTGCTTCGCGAGGACCTGCGCCTGATCCCTGCGTTTATCCAGCTCTCTCGGGCCGTGGCCTCGACGCTGACCCAGAACATCACGGTGGCACTGGGGCTCAAGCTGGTCTTCTTTGTGCTGGCGCTACTGGGCAAGACCACGCTCTGGATGGCCGTCTTCGCGGATGTGGGAGGCAGCCTGCTCGTCACGCTCAATGGGCTGCGTATCCTGCGCCTCTCTCGTCGACTTTAGGAGAACAATGCGGCGATATCGTCGCGTGTTAGGGATTTGAAGAGGCTCTGGTCGGTCTGGATGAGTGAGTCTACCAGCGCCTTTTTCCTCTCCTGGAGCATCACAATCTTCTCCTCGACGGTATCGCGGGCCAGAAACTTGTAGACAAACACCGGGCGGGTCTGGCCGATGCGGTGCGTACGATCCGAGGCCTGCTGCTCGACGGCGGGATTCCACCAGGGGTCAATATGGATCACGTAGTCTGCCGCTGTCAGGTTGAGCCCAACCCCGCCCGCCTTCAGCGAGATTAAGAAGAAAGGAATGGCCTCGTCGCTCTGAAACGTGTCCACACACTTTTGACGGTCTTTGGTGCGTCCATCCAGGTAGAGGTAGGGAATCTTGCGTGCATCGAGCTCCGCCTTCAGCAGACCAAGCATCTGGGTGAACTGGGAGAAGATCAGCGCCTTGTGACCCTCGGCACGCAGGGTTTCCATCGTCTCCAGAACCGCTTCAAGCTTCGCCGAGCCAACTTTGGTCGTCGGGTCCATCAGGCGAGGATCGCAGCAGACCTGACGTAGACGCAGCAGACCCTCCAGAACCCGAAGCTGGGCATTGGAGTTCCCCTCGCTGTCCATAATCCCTAATATCTGCGCACGGTACTTATCGCGAGTTTGCTCGTAGAGCATGCGTTGGGCCTTTTCTAGCTCGACAGTGATAATGCGCTCCGTGCGGGGGGGCAGGTCACTCGCCACTTGTGCTTTGGTACGCCGGAGCAGAAACGGGCGGGTCAGGGAGCGCAGTGCAGTCACCGCGTTTTCGTCCTTGCCGCGCTCAATAGGCCCTAGAAAGTTTTCCTTAAATATTTCTAATCCGCCCAGTAGGCCCGGATTGAGGAAGGCGAACTGGCTCCAGAGCTCGGCTGTTCCGTTCTCGATCGGTGTGCCCGTGAGCGTGAGCTTGTGCTGGGCCTTGAGCAGGCGCGCAGCACGGCTAGTCTGGGAGAGGGGGTTCTTGATGGCCTGGGCTTCATCGAGGATGGCGTAGAAGAACGGGTACTTACTCAGCTTCTCGATATCACGCAGCAAAATACCGTAGGTGGTGATGATCAGATCGTGGCCATCGAAAGTCTTGGTATCCTCCACCCGTGCGCTGTCATCGTAGCGTAGCAGCTTCAAACCCGGGGCGAACTTCTCCGCTTCCCGTTCCCAGTTAAAGACCAGGGAGCGTGGCACGACTAGCAGGCTCGCCTTTTTGTTCTGGCCCTGCAAGGAGAGCAGCAGTGCCAGAGTCTGAGCTGTCTTGCCGGTTCCCATGTCATCGGCGAGGCAGCCGCCAAAGCCGCTGGTGCGCAAGAAGTGCAGCCAGTCGTAGCCCGATTTCTGGTAGGGACGCAGGATGCCATCCAGCGATTTAGGCAGGGGGACTTCCTCGACTTTGTCAAAGCGACGGAGCGCTTGTTTCTTGCGCTCAAACTCCGCATCCACTTGGGAGTCGCCGTCGCTATCGGTGATTGCCTGCTCAAACAGGAGCGCGTGGAGGGGTGAGAGGCGTAGGGCGTCTGTGTCTTTGGGTTCACCGGCTAGCGCAAAGATATGGCGAAAACGCTCGATCCAGTCGTCGGGGATCATGCCAATGGAACCGTCGGCGAGCTTGACGTAGCGCTCTTTTTTTCGAATCGCGCGGCGCAGCTCTTTGAGAGTGGCGTGGGTCTCCCCAAACTCAACGAGGCCCTCCACATCGAACCAGTCTATTCCGCTGCTCACATTGAAGGAGAGCGTGGGCTTGGTGCGATTCACTTTAACACTACTGAGTGCCTCTTCTCCAAAGATGGCAAAACCCGTTTCCACTAGGCGTGGCAGGTGGTGCAGTAGAAAATCAATCGGTGTGAGGCGAGCACGCAGGGTAAACTCTCCCGCTTCCGTACCACGCTTGAGGCCATTGGTAAGGAGCGCATCATAGGACTCTATCTCGGTCGTGGTGTCTCGGTAGATGCGATCCAGCAGACCCGTTTGGTCGTTGTACTGGAGTACGGTCGGGCTGGACTCTTTGCGCCAAGGCAGCTCCGTAGTGCCGTAGCCAAAGCGGAGCTGAGCCTGAAGGTTGCCCCCACTCTCGCCCAGATAGAGCCGTCGCTCCGGTTTTTGATCCCGTATCTCCTCGCCAAAGAGCCCCTCGCCTGTGAGGGGGAGACGCTCGGCGGCGCGAGGCAGGTACTCACTCCGAAAGTAGGGGACTTCGTCCGCGGGGATGACAACGGGCTCACTCTCCAGCAGGGTAATCAGCGACTTTGGGACAGAACCAAACCCAACTACCGCTCCGTCGAGCTTTAACCAGAGGGGGTCTTTGAGCAGAATCTCCGGGCGCTTGACAGTAACAGGATCACTATCTACCATTAAACGTGGGCCCAGAGTCATACTGCCATCGGTATTGCTCGTGAGATGCAGAGCGACACTCCCCGACTCGGGCTTGACTTGGACGAGATTCTGAAAGGGACTGCCGTCGCTCCCGGTAAAGACCAGGGCATCCCCAAGCAGCGCCAGAAGAGAGTGGAGCTGCGACGATTCCGTGTTGTAGTAGTTGTAGGAGGAGAGCTGCGCGGCAGCCAAGCGCACGGCCAGCTTTAGCTCCTGAGTTGCATTTTCAAACTGCTCGCTATCCGGATTACGAATCCTCCATGTCCGTCCGACCTCACCGCGCAGGTGCCGGGCGACTTCGGCGGAGTCGGTGGGATCGCTGATGCCGCTGAGTGCCGTTTGGGGAACTGCATAGGGCACGAGCTGCCAGTTACGGTAGGAAGGCTGTAGGGAGAAGGCGAGCAGACGGCTACCGCGCTTGGGCTTGACTGCCCCACCTTCCACCCCCAAGACGCCCTGAAGTCGTGTCTCCCAGGTCTGTAGCGGGTTACTTTGGAGGTGCTGCTCCAGGGCAATCGCTGCCGCTGCAATATGAACACACGGGCGCTCCCCAGTGAAAAACGGGCAGTTACAGTCGCAGGCGATACTGCCTTCGTCGAGAAGCTCTAGCCGAACTTTCGCGCGGTCATGCGCATCAACCTCAACGATTAACGTGGCACTGCTGGGCGTGCATTCTTCAATTTGGCAACGCCCGCGCCACAGCAAGTTTCGAGCTTTTTCAAGAGTGGTTCGGTCGACGGATTCCGCGATTTTAGCGCGACGAAGTAGAGTCGCTGTAAGGAGGGGACGGCGCATGCAATGTGCATTATATCAGAAGTCCGTCTTAGAAATACGTCCGTGCCATCTTTTGCCACCACGGCCAGTCGTGGCCGGTGCCCTCGCCCCAGACATCGAGCCGGTGGGGAATCGAGCGGCGGCTGAGCACCTCCGAAAGCCGCTCATTGTCACGACGGCAGATATCATTCTCCCCCGTTGCCAGGATCAGCGTGAGCTGCTTGTAGCGCTCCCAGTACCAGCCGTCGTCGTCCTGGGGCAGGTACATGAGCGGCTGATGGAAGTAGAAATCCTCTCCCTGATAGTCGCCCAGAAAGCTAGTGAGATCGTAAGCGCCACCCATACTCACGCAGTGGCTTATGGTATCCGGGTGGCGCAGGGCGAAATTGACGGCGTGGTAGCCTCCGAACGAGCAGCCGGTCACGGCGATCTTGCCATCGCCCATCAAGGGGAGCACTTCCTGGAGCAGATACGCCTCGTACTCATTGTGGCGCTGGATCTTATCCCAGGGCGCGGCTTGCTTGTTGTACCAGCTCTCCGCATCCACGCTATCCACACAGTAGAGGTGTAAGTGGCCCGCCTCGATTTTAGCCGCGAGCGCGTTTATCATGCCTCGGTCTTCGTACTCGTAGTACTTGCCTAGCGATGTGGGAAAGACCAGCACGGGCATCCCGGCGTGGCCGAACTCCAGCAGCTCCATGCTTCGGTTTAGGCGTGGGCTATGCCAGCTATGAAAAACTCGGTTCATTATTTATTTTCTCCGCCGATTGGAAATCGGCGTCTGCAATGGCGTCGTTCCTCCGCCGCAAAGCCCGTGCCGGGCTACCAGATTTGTTTCCCCAGCCCGGCACGGGCTTCGCAGCCGCAGGCTACGGTTGACGCCGATTTCAATCGGCGGCTTTAGTCGGTCGCCTTTTCTTTGGGGGGGAGGCTGTGGAAGAAGTCCGAATAAAAACGTGTCGTGTAGCTTTCGAGAAGCTCCGTGACGCGCTCGTAGCGCTCCGAGGCGACGATCACCCCAGCGTGATTTTTCTTCTGCATGCGCCAGCAGACCTCTGGGGCATCGTAGCTGCTGAGATCGGGGGTCTCTTGTTTTGCGAGCGACACGAGTAGCCCTGCATAGCGCTTGTAGGGCGGCGCGGGGGAGTAGCTCTCACGCACCTCAAGTTTTGCCCACTCCGCCCAGAGGTTCAGCCCCGACGCCGCTTCAATCATATCCGCGATATGTGCTCCACCGACGCGGGCGCTTGTCTCGAGAAAATAGAACTTGCCGTCGGCGGCGCTCTGGATGTACTCCGTATGCGAGACTCCACGCACCAGCCCCAGAGTTTTAAGCACGGTCGCGTTGAGTTTTTTGAGGGCTTTCTCCTCGGCTGAGCCATAGACCACGTTCTGTGTGCAGAACACGCGTCCCTCATGGCTGACTTCCAGCGGCGGGCGGGCGTAGCGGCTTACCAGCGCCCAGAGGACTTTCTTATCGTCCACAATGGAGTCCACGTGCCAGATCGTGCCCGGGAGAAACTCTTCGAGCAAGTAGTGCGATTGCCTGTCGCCCAAGACTTCCAGAAGAGGCCAGAGCGCATCGGCACTCTCGACTTTCTTAATCCCAATGGCTCCCGCCTGTGAGCGGGGCTTGAGGACGTAGGGGGGCGGGACTTCGGCCATAAAGGCGCGGATCGTGTCGTAGTTTAGGATGCCCACAAAGCGCGGGATCGGCAGGCCACCGTCGAGAGCCTTGGAGCGCATGGCCAGCTTATCGCGGAAGTAGCGCGCGGTCGTGTCGCCCATGCCCCCAATGCGCAGGTGCTCTCGTAGAAGCGCGGCCTTTTCCACATCGAAGTCATCTAGGGGGACGATCTTATCAATCTTGACAGTCCGAGCCAGATAGCTTACGGCGTGTAGCATATCGGCCAGAACCCACTCTTTTTCCACATCGGGCATGAAGTAGATGTCATCAAGGGACTCACGTGGCCAGTCCGCGCCCTGAAGGCTCTGCGAGGTCAGAAGGAGCGTTTTACAACCCTCCGCCTTACACTGCTGTAGAAACGCTTGGCCTTTTTCAAAGCTTGCAATCGCGAGAACTGTTTTCATTTGCGGCATTTTACCCGATCTCCCCTGTTGGAGGGACTACCGACCACCGCCGATCAGAACGGCAGTGCTACCGAGCCTACGGCTACAAAGGCCGTCCCGGCCATACGAAGTTTTTATGGGCGGCACGCCCTTCGTAGCGCGAAGCGCTCTCTACTCCCGCCGCTCCAACCGGCGGGACAAACGAAAACAGCCTCCGCCGAGGCGGAGGCTGTTTGTTAAACTGTAAAGTTACTGACGCACACTAGACACCCTTAGGAAGGGGAGCCTGGCCTGCCAGGATCGCCTTGAACTTGCGGCTGGTGAGCATGCGCGCTGCTATCTTTATCTTCTTAATGCCGCCGCCGGGAATTGGAACGGAAACAGTCTGAAGGTTGACGCCAAAGACACGGCAGGTCTTGGGGGCGCGGTGGGCCCACTGACCAGAGTGCGCGTGTCGTGTGTTGCGACCCGCTTGCTGCTTGCGGCCGCTGATTGCGCAGACTTTTGCCATTACTTGGTCTCCTTGAAGGTGACATGCTTGCGCAGGACGGGATCGTACTTTTTCAGTTCGATCCGGCTGGGGTCGTTGCGCTTGTTTTTAATTGTCGTGTAGGTTGCACCACTCTCCGAAGATCGGAGGTGAATGATGATGCGGTTTTCTGAACTTTTCTTTGCCATGGGAATACGATATGCTCCTGGAATGCCAAGGGAGGAGTATACCGGGTAAATCAGGCTTTCGCAAGACGGGTACACTCAAAGACGTGAAAAATCGTTTTTGTGAGCGTTTTGGATTGATGGTGCCCGTGGTACAAGCGCCGATTGGGAGCGCCTCCTGCCCTGAGCTTGTGGCAGCGGTGAGCAACGCGGGAGGGCTGGGAATGCTCTCCGGAACGTGGCGCGAGCGCGAGGTGCTACGGGGCTTGATTCGTCAGACACAGGCGCAGACCACGCGGCCGTTCGGGGTAAATCTGGTGCTGGCGTGGGACATGACAGAGCGCTTGGAGCTTTGCTTGGAAGAGGGTGTGCGCCTGCTCTCGTTCTTCTGGGGTAATCCGGCAGCGTATATTCCGACCGTCCATGCGGCGGGTGCGAGTGTCTTTCATACCGTGGGCAGCGCCGATGAGGCACGGGAAGCGGCAGACTATGGTGTTGATGTGATTGTTGCTCAGGGCTGGGAGGCGGGTGGTCATGTCTGGGGGCAGGTAAGCACCATGGCGCTTGTGCCCCGTGTGGTGGATGCTGTGCCTCAGCTACCCGTGCTGGCTGCCGGGGGAATCGCCGATGGGCGTGGGATCGCGGCGGTACTGGCACTGGGGGCGGAGGCGGCTTGGATGGGGACACGCTTTTTACTGACCCAAGAGGCACGGGTACATCCACACTACCAGCGGCTGCTGCTACAGGCCACTGAGGCGGACACACTCTACACCGAGCGTTTCTCCGGCGGCTGGCCCCAGTCCCCCCACCGGGTGCTGCATCGCCCCCAGGACTGGGATCAGTCGGAGGACATCATTGCTCACTACGACGATGGTGAGGCGATTGGGAAGCTCTCGTCGAACCTGCCCGCGCCGGGCGTGACGGGCAATATTGATGCGATGTGTCTCTACGCGGGGCAAAGTTTGGGGCTGGCCCAGGAGGTTCTGTCTGCAGCAGAGCTGGTCGCACAGCTTGGGGAGGAGACCGAACAGGCAGTCCGTAACCTTTGGGACCGGCAGGGTACAATAGGCTAAGGAGAAACGACAAATGGCACGGCTGTCCCCTTGGGTTTTTGTAGGAATGGGCTGTTTAGGAGTGACGGCACTCGGGATACTCGCAATCGGTGGTGTTGGCCTGATGGTCACAAACACCATGAAAGAGGAGCTCGCCCGGCCCATTGATAAACAGGCACTCCTGAAGGCACTTGAGGGCGTCCCGATTCATCCCACGGCGGTTTTTGACGAGCAACTGACACGCGGAGCACGATCGGGTTCAGTCATGGCGACTAAGTTTATAAAACTGGAGATGACCGTTGCCGCCTTTCGGCTGGATGTGCCGGAGCAAGAAGTTCGTGATTGGTATAAAAAAACCATGCCGAAGCACGGCTACCAACAAGAGGATGCAAGTAACCAGAAACACCTTACGTTTGTCAATAAAACAGACCAGGTCTTGATTGGTTCCGGGACATCCTGGCTGAACATTACCCGAATGAAACTACCCGGTACAAATTAAGGAAGAATTATTATGAGCTTTGACCTCGGAAAAGATGCATCGTTTAACCCGCCGCCTCCGCCTAAGCGCCGTCTGTCGCCCTGGGCAGTCACAGGGATTGGGTGCCTCGTGTTGGTGGTAGGAGCCATTGTGGCCGTGGGTGTTGTCGCCGTGCAGATTTCCAATAACATAAAAGCGGAGGCTAAGAAGCCTATCAATAAAGAGGAGATTCTTGCCGATTTGGGAGAGACGCCACTCTACCCCAATATCCAGTTTGATGAGCAGGTGACCCGTGCGAGCCGTGTGGGAATGATGACCTTTGCCAGATTTATTCCCGCGAAGAAAGTGGTGATGGCCGGGTTTCGTACACAGGATGAGCCCAGCAAAGTCTATGACTGGTACAGCGCCACGCTTCTGGAGAAGGGATTCCGGCCCGAAAAGGGACGTGGGGGACAGCGGGGTGGCCGGGCTTTCCGAAAAGAGAGCGACATGGTCATGGTTCAGGTAGAGAAGCAAAAGGGCGAGTGGAATGGCCTGATGCTTATTCGCTTCAACGGCATGCGAAAATAACCTAGCGCCGAACCATCTCCTCAAGGGCTGCCACGTAGGCTTCAAAGGCGCGGCGGCCCGAGTCGGTGGGGGTGTAGGTGGTTCGGGGTTTCTTGCCGTGAAACTCCTTGGTCACGCGAACATAGCTACTCTCCTCCAAAACGGTCAGGTGCGTGGAGAGGTTACCATCCGAGACTCCCAGGGCATTCTTGAGGAAGTTAAAGTCGCACTCGCCGGAAGCCATGAGGCTTGACATGACGCCAAGCCGCACCTTCTGATGGATCACATCATCAATTGCATCAAGTTTTCGAACCGCTGCCATTTTCTTCTCTTACCATCCGTATTTGAGGCCCATCCAGGCCCCGTAAACAATATGAAAACCGCCGAACGTCACTGCCATCAGTGCTCGT
>JANNDD010000415.1:0-2178 GCA_031387365.1 Armatimonas sp.
CCAGATCATGAAGATCGTCGGGGCGACACCGGGGTTTATCCGCCTGCCGATGCTCATGGAGGGGCTGATTCACGGCGTTGCGGGGGCACTGATCGCCACCCTCGCGCTCTCGGGGCTGCTGCACTACACGGACACGCTCACCGCCGCGATTCCGCTCCTGTCGAGCTACCTAGAGCCGGTGAACCTGCCGCGCCTTGCCGGTGTACTGGTGGCGGGCGGTGGCTTGCTAGGGGCTGGTGGTGCCTGGCTCAGCCTTTACCGGTATCTGCGCTAGTACTTGGATCTGCGCTAAAGCGCTCCGCCCAGTTGAGCATCTCCCAGAGTGTGTGCAGGACGCTCTCCCGGGCGCGGTAGCCGTGGCTCTCGTGGGGCAGGAGTGTCAGGCGGGCCGTTGCGCCGTGCGCCTGGAGAGCCTGATAGAACCGCTCGGATTGGAGCGTGTGCGTCCCCGAGTTGTTATCCGCTTGGCCGTGTATGAGCAGTATCGGATCCTTGATCTTGTCCGCATAGGTGAAGGGCGAGAGCTTGTGGTAGATCTCCGGCGCCTCCCAGTACGAGCGGCGCTCGCTCTGGAATCCAAAGGGGGTAAGGGTGCGGTTGTAGGCACCCGAGCGCGCGATCCCCGCACGAAACAGCCCGGGGGCATGGGCGAGCAAGTGAGCTGTCATGAAGGCCCCGTAGCTGTGGCCACCCACCACCACCCGGCTAGGATCAGCGATTCCCCGCGCGACAAGCGTATCAATACCCGCCTTCGCAGCACCGACGATCTGCTCGGCAAAAGTATCGTTTGCCGTCTCCGGGTCACCGACAATGGGCATGGACGCGTCCATTAGTACGGCCCAGCCCCGGAGCAGAAACCAGAGAGGGCTGGTGCCCATCAGTCGGGTGAAGGTTTTGTCAGAGCCGCGCACCTGACCCGCTGTCGCTGCATCGCTGTACTCTTCCGGGTAGGCCCAGAGGAGCAGGGGCAGCTGGGGCCGCGACTCCGGGGTGACTCCCGGCGGCAGATAGAGCATCCCGGAGAGCGGGACACCGTCGAGGCGCTGGTAGCGTACCATTTCTTTGTGGAGGCCGGTGACCTCAGGGTGCGGATCGGTGTAGTGCGTGATCTGGAGACTCCCCCCCCCGCCCCCAAGATTGGGGGAGCCAATGTAAAAGTTTGTCGGCTCCGTGCGGCTCTGGCGGCTGGTGAGCAGCTTGTCCCCAATAAAGGCGAGGAAACTCTCGTAGCCTTCCGTACCACACTCGAAAAGTCGCTCTTTCTGGCCCGTCGTGAGATCAAAGGCATCGAGAAATGGACGGTCTCCTTCAGGCGTTGCCCCCCGGCCCGCCAGAAAAACGCGGCCGTTTCGGGTATCCAGAACCCGCTCTCCCGTGGGTTTCTGGGTAGTAATAAAGCTACCCGGATCGCCGTAGGCATCGTTCACGGAGAGGTCAAAGAGCGTTCGCCGCGTCTCCCAGTGGTTCCACGAAAAATAATAGGTTGTCCGCCAGCGTCTATCGCGGTCGTACTCCGTCACAATCCCTGCACTCGGGTCATCGGGCCAGTCCCAGCCCGCAAAGCGATGGGTCAGGCGAAAGCTCTCCCGTGGAGAGTCGCCCCCAGGAACAGGGGCGAGATCTAGCGCCATGACCCTGTCGCGGTGCTCCACTTTCGCAAGCGGATCGCCACCATCGAGTGCCTCAACCCAGTGGAGCGTTGCGGGCGCGTTGGGCTGCCAGGAAATCGCACGTGGGCCCGTCGGGACGCCCTGCTGCGGCACTTCATCGCTGATAGGCAGCTCGGCGATGGTGCGGAGATACGCACCGTCCCGCATTGCCCAGACCTCGGTGCGCCGTGCAAAGAGCTGGTAGGGGACACGGTAGGAAAACGGCGGGACAAGGCGTGTGACCAGCAGAAACTCTCCGTTGGGTGAGGGCCGAGCGCTCGTCGCCAGCACGGGTTCCCCTACAAGTGTCGTTTCTCGTGTTGCAAGCGAGTAGGCTGCGAGCTGGACGGTGGCAAGGTGTGTGAAGAGTGCTTCGTCGTAGGGGCTGGCAAGAAGATCCTGGTAGGTCGCCGCGCGGGTCTGCTTCCCGCTGGCTTCCTGGACAATGGGGCCCTCGGGTGCTTTGGGCGGCTGAGGAGATTCCTCAAGATCGGCCACGAGTGTCAGCAGCAGCGTCTGGTTATCTACC
>JANNDD010000423.1:0-9894 GCA_031387365.1 Armatimonas sp.
TATCGCCACGCAGGGCGCACAAGGGCTGATTATCTGTACCCCCGACACCAAGCTGGGCGCTACCATTGTGGCCAAGTGCAAAGAGAAGAACCTCAAGCTGCTCACCGTGGATGATAGACTTCTTGGCCCTGATGGAAAGCCACTCACCGAGGTCGCGTATCTGGGAATCTCCGCATCCGAGATCGGCAAGGGGGTTGGCACTGCCCTCGCCGACGAGGCAAAAAAACGTGGCTGGAACTTAGCCGAAGTGGGCGCGGCGGTGCTGACCGTGGACGAGATCGAGTCCTGTAAGCAGCGTACCGATGGCGCGAGCGAGTCGCTGAAAGCCGCCGGACTTCCGGCACAGAACTTCTTTCTGAGCGCCTGGAAAAAACCTCAGCAGATGGAGACGGCGGTGAACGCCGCCAATATCATCTTGACTCAGCACCCCGAGATTAAAAAATGGGTCGCCTACTCCTCCAACGACGATGGGGTCTTAGGCTTTGTCCGCGCCACCGAGCAGAAGTCCATTGCGCCCGAGAACGTGATCGGGATCGGGATCAACGGAACGAGCGGCAAGGATGATCTGAAGAAAGCCAAGACGGGCTTTCACGCGTCGGTTCTGCTCTCCGCCCGCACCCACGGCTTCTCGACCGCGGAGGCGATGTACAACTGGATCAAAGACGGCAAAGAGCCCGCCAAGGAGACCTACACCAAGGGCACGCTCATTGACCGTTCTAACTTTAAGGACAAGCTCAAGGAAGAAGGCATCGAGTAACCACCCCGGTTAGAGCGGGGTGGCTGGAGAGCCTACGGCTAGAAAGGGCGTGCCGCCCATAAAATTGGGTATGGCCGGCACGGCCTTCGTAGCGCGAAGCGCTCTCCAGTCGCGCCGCTCTAACCGGCGGGACAGAAAAATCATGCTCGAATTTCAGAATCTCTCCAAAGCCTTCCCGGGCGTTCAGGCACTCTCGGATGTCTCGTTCTCCGTTGCAGCAGGCAGTGTCCATGCGCTCTGCGGGGAGAACGGGGCGGGCAAGTCCACACTACTGAAGATTCTTTCGGGGATGTACAAGCCTGACGGTGGACAGCTTGTCCTCGAAGGCCAGCCGCTACGCTTTGGCTCGCCGTTTGATGCCATCCAAGCGGGGATCGCGGTGATCTACCAGGAGCTGCACCTGGTTCCCGAGATGACCGTGGCGGAGAATGTCTTTTTGGGGCATCTTCCGTCTAAGACAGGCTGGGTAGACAAACGCAGCCTCGTGGCGCAGACGGTTGCAAATCTGGAGGACTTGGGGATAAAGCTCGATCCGCAGGCTAAAGTCGGAGAGCTCTCACTGGCGCAGCGGCAGATGGTGGAGATCGCCAAGGCACTCTCCCGTGAGGCAAAAGTGATCGCCTTTGACGAGCCCACCAGCTCACTCTCAGCCCGTGAAGTGGAGACACTCTTTGCCATCATTGACCGGCTCAAAAGACAAGGGAAGGCGATTCTCTATGTAAGCCATCGCATGGACGAGATCTTCGCGATCTGTGACACCGTAACCGTTCTGCGCGATGGCAAGCACATCGAGACGGTTCCCAGCACCGAAACCGATGCAGCGGGCGTGGTCAAGAGCATGGTAGGCCGCGATATCTCCGACATCTATGGCTGGCGCCCCAGATCGGTTGGCAGTGTGGTTCTTACCTCCCCCCTACCCCCCTCCGGCTCCGCGAAGGGGGAGTTAGTGGTTCGTAGTGGCGAGATATTGGGAATCTTTGGGCTGGTCGGCGCGGGCCGGACGGAGCTTCTGAAACAGATCTACGCGAACCCGGCACAGAGCATTAAAAACGGCGTCTGTCTCTGCCCCGAGGACCGTAAAAAAGAGGGCATCGTCCCTGTGCGCTCCGTGGCGGAGAACATCAATCTTTCTGCGAGGCGGCGTTTCTCCAAGCTTGGCTTCTGGATCAACGAGCCCGCCGAGCGCAAGAATGCGACCCAGCAAGTCGAGGCGATGCGTGTGAAGACTCCGAACTTGGAGCAGCAGATTGGCTTGCTCTCCGGGGGGAACCAGCAGAAGGCGATTCTCGGACGCTGGCTTAGCGAGGACGTGAAAGTGCTGCTCCTAGACGAGCCGACACGGGGCATTGATGTGGGAGCAAAGCGAGAGATCTATGATATTTTGTATGACTTATCGGAGCGGGGCGTGGGCGTGGTAGTGGTATCGTCGGACTTACCCGAGGTGCTGGGCGTCGCAGACCGTGTGCTCGTGATGCGCCAGGGAGTGATCTCAGCGGAGTTCACGCGCGAGGAAGCGACACCGGAGAAGTGCTTGGCGGCAGCACTACCCATTGCGGAGGCAACCCCATGAAAAAGCTCTGGCAGAACAATGGAATGCTGCTTGTGTGCGCCCTGCTCTTTCTGGTGCTCTCCTTTACCGTTCCCAACTTCGCCACCGTGGAGAATGCCAAGGGTCTGACGATGTCTGTTACCACGGTGGGGATCGTTGCGTGTACGATGCTCTTCTGTCTGGCGGCGGGCGACTTCGATCTCTCTGTGGGCTCCGTGGTGGCGCTCGCGGGCGTGGTGGCGGCGCTGACTATCAATAAGACCAATAGCATCGGGCTGGCGATTGCGATTCCCGTGGCGTTGGGCTTTGGCGTCGGGACGATCAATGGTTTTGTGATTGCTCGGCTGGGGATCAATGCGCTCATCACTACGCTGGCGACCATGCAGATCGTCCGTGGCGTTGCGCGCCTACTGGCGGATGGCTCGTCGGTAGGGATCAGCAACGAAGCGTTTGGTCAGCTCGGGCAGTACAAGCTTCTGGAGTTCCAGTCGCCGGTCTGGGTAATGCTACTCTGCTTTGTGGTCTTTGGCCTGTTGCTCAACAAAACGATCTATGGGCGTAATACACTCGCCATTGGTGGCAACTCCGAGGCGGCGCGGCTCTCCGGGGTGAATGTCGCCCGCACCAAGATCTTTATCTTTGCCGTTCAGGGAGCCGTGGCGGCGCTGGCAGGCGTGCTGCTCGCTTCGCGGGTATCATCGGGGCAGCCTAATACCAGTGAGGGGCTGGAGCTGCAAGTGATCTCGGGCTGCGTGCTGGGCGGCGTCTCACTCACGGGCGGCGTCGGCACGATCAGTGGGGTAATTGTCGGGGTCTTTATCATGGGGGCCGTCCAGAACGCCATGAACCTTCTCAACATCCCGACGTTCTGGCAGGCCGTCGCAAGCGGCGCGATCTTGCTTGCCGCCGTGCTTTTAGACAAGCTCAAGAACCGAAAAAGCGCTTGAGCTTCTGAACCCACCCGCCTCGGACCCACCCACCTCGGACCCACCTGCCTCGTCCCTCGGCATCCTCCCTCAGGGCGGGGAGGGTTTGGGGCGGCAGCGGTAGGTTCGCACTTTCCACACTCGCCATTGCTGTGAGCGGCAAGTCTTTGAGATGCGCGGTTGCTTGGTCGAGCTGGGTAATCAGCTCACGCAGAGCACGCCGTCGAGCGGGCAAGATAAAGAACTTTCGCGCCTCTTGCTCCAGCCGGGGCAGCGCCTGACGCATGGCGGGCTGTGGGTTGCGCTTGGCCATTCCTAGTGCACACTGCATCAGGTAGGTACTGTTGCCCACTTGGTCTTCCCAGAGCGCAAAAAGCACCCGGAACGGCACCAGTGCCTCCTGGCGCTCTTTATGCTCCTTCTTAGCCCCCCGCAGATGCGGCTCACGGGCCGTCAGCCATGCCTCGGTCAGCTTAGGCTTTCCCTCCACCAGCACCACACCTCGCTCCTCCAGAAGCGTTGCCGTCTTGGGGCAGCGGCGCAGGTCATCATGAGAGTCCCGGGAGTCGCTTTCGTTAGCAGGGAGCGGTAAGTTTTCTATAGCCTGTGGCGCGTCCGCGATAAGTGGGAGGTCTTTCCACTGCTTGGTGGCCTCTTCGATGGCTTGATATGCCTCTTTGAACTCAGCCGGAAGTGGTGTCCAGAAAGAAGGTTTGACCAACTTGAGAGCACCGCGGAGCGCGGGCGTGGGATGGGTGCGTGCCAGGGTTTCCAGAGCCTGTGCCGCGGAGATTGCGGCGGCCTGTAGCTGATCGTCGAGGCGCAGTTGGCGAATCAGCGCGATGAGCTGGGGAATCTCGCTGGGGCTAGGGTGCTCAGCGAGGTGGTTTGCCAGGACGAGAATTGCGGCATGGGAAGCTTGCAAAATATCCGGGTCATAGATCTTTCGTAGCGCCAGCAGCGGCTCGACGGCGCGCGCATCACCAATATGACCTAGTGCCTCGACAGCGCGGTAGCGCACCAGTGTGCTGTCCGTGCCCAGAGCCTCCAGAAGTGCCGGAACGGCCTCATCTCCCCACGCGATCAGCTTGGCGGTCGCCGTCGCACGGAGCGCATGATTACTAGAGCGCAGTGTCTGGATCAGCCCCGGAATGTCCTCCGGCGTACCACTACCACCGGCTCTTGGCGCAGGCACCGCCGGGGCGACCCAGCCGGGCGAGAGCGCCGCGACCCGTCGAAACATCTTTGCACAGGCAGCCTCCGACCCTGTCGTTTTGAAGTCCTGCGCCAGACGAATCACCTCGCGTGGTTCCTCCGCAGTAGGCAAGCTCTGCCACTTTCCCAGCAGCTCAAAGACATCGGAGATCGGCGGGCTCTCTCGTAGCAGGAGGCGAGCTACTGGCAAGACCCCGCGCGCGTCTCCCAGGCGGCTGAGCGCGGAAGCGGCCCGCACGCTTGCAATAAGATTGTGCTGCTCCACAACCGTAATCAGCGGCGTGACCGCCTCCAGCCCTCGTGTCACCAGCGCATCTTCGGCTTTGCGCCGCTCGCTGTACTCACGATGCCCCAGGCGCGTCGTCAGAAAATCGAGGCTCTCATCACTCATGTGTGTCATCGTCCCCCTGGTTCGCGGGAATCGGCAAGTGCTCGGATGTGAGGGGCGCAGAAGCGGCCAGAGGCAGGTAGGGAAGATTCAGCGCCGCTTTGAGCTGTCGCCTCAAAGGCCCCAACTCCAGTGGAGCGGCAGGTGCCAAAAAGCCCGAGTGCAGATACGGCAGTGCCGCAGCAATCTCCTGAAGTGGCTCTCGCTCCGCCATCCGAACCAGTGCCTCCGCCACAAGAATTGCGATTCGTGGGCGGGCAAAACGAAATGCCTTAAGAATCTCTATCAGTGCGGCAATGCAAGTTGCATCACCCCGCCGCTCCAACTTTGGGACGAGGAGCCGCAGTGGGTTCTCAAAGGTGAACTCGCTTCCGATCTGCGCAAGGTGGATTAGGGCAGGAGCGGCTCTTGGATCGCCAAACTCCGCCAGAAGATTCGCGAGGCGAATGATCGAATGCTTTCCCTGGCTTCGTCTATCCCAAGGCGCTGTGTGGAACGCTTCCAGAACGAGGGGAACGACGACCTCGCCCCGCGCAAGAAGCTGGAAGCCAGGAGACTTCTCGCCCTCCTGCGGCCCGATTCCTTCCTGGTACTTGCGCACCAGCTCCTTCAGCTCCGCGTCGCTCTCAGCCATGATGATCTCGATGCTCTTTGTTGGATGCGGGAATCGGTAAATCCTCCGTCGCTTGGTTTGCGACAGCAGGGATAGGTAAGTTATCGACACTGAGCGCGGCGCGGAGGCGTCTCTGTAGGCCGATAAATTCCAGTGGGGCGGTAATTTTATAGTGCAGGAGCGGCAGGGCAGCGCGGAACTCCCGGCGGGGGGTGCGCTCAGCGCACTGAACGAGAAGCTGGGCAACAGGCAAAGGCGACAAGAAGGGCGTGGTGGCAACGAGTGGCTTAGGCCCCTCCAAGAGCATCGTCAGTAGCTGGACCAGCGCCAGACAATCGGCGGACTCTAGCCGTTCCTCCAGCGCCAGCACCACACGATCCAGCGGCAGTGGATAGCTCACTCTAACCGCTACATGAACAAGAACCGGCACACTCCGGGAATCACTGAAATCGGATAGGAGGGCGGCAAGGCGCTGGATTGCCTCCGTGTGGAGCGGTGTCCTTGCAAGCTCCTCCTCTATTGCCGTGATCAGCACCGAGACGGCAGACTTGCCCCGTATCTGAAAGCGCCGACACGCACTCCGCCACTCCGGAAGCGCACCGTAGGCCACTTGCTGAACCAGCACTTTTACCCCAGACGCTTTCTGGCTCAAGCGCTTTCCTCATTGCTTGAGAGAAGAGGCAAATCGCCCATCGTTTGCGCCGCCGTCGCGGGAATAGGAAGCGAGCCATTGGCAAGCGCCGCCTTGAGGCGTTTGTGCAATCCCAAATACCCAAACGGCATCATCGGGTGTGGTTTCAGCAGTGGCAAAGCAGCATGTAGCTCTGGCTGCGGGTTCCGCTCGGCGATACTCACCAGAGTCGTGGCGATAAGAACGGCATCACGTGGCAAGCAGGCAACCGTAAATGTGCTTCCTGCCCACCACCTATACCGGACGCGGTGCATAAGTTCCAGAATTGCTTGAACATCCTCCGGCTCGGCCCGCCGCCCAACCGCACCAAGCACCTGGCGAAAGAGCGGGGCGGAGAGCTTCAGGAGCGGCAGCAGGCTCTGTGGGTGACGAAACTCCGCCAGGAGCTCGGCGAGGCGCAAGAACTTCTGGTAGCCGATCACATCACTTTCATTGTTTTTCGCTTCAATCTCAAGCACCTTGATCAGCAACGGCACGACCTCGCTGCCTGCTGCCCACAGAGCTGCCCGCGACTCTTCCCAGCCAGGCTCGTGCACTTGAAGTGCATGAAGATGCCGAAAGATCTGCTCACGAGTCAAGCTCACTACTGTTTCTCCCCGACAGAGGGAATCGGCAAGCTCTCAGCGTCGGGCGTGTGCGTCGCGGGAATCGGGAGATTCTCCTCGCCGAGTGCTGCCTTGAGGCGCTTACGAAGCCCGATGAACTCGAAAGGTGATGAGAGAGTGTACGCGAGTAGTGGCAGAACAGCTCGTAGCTCTGGCTGCGGATAGCGCTCCGCAATTCGGACAAGTGCCTGTGCAACCCACACAGCCTCGTCGGATCGCAGGGTCATCGAAAACGGTAATCCCGCCGATCTTAGGGTAGTGCCTTGCATCAGCGCAATGAGCGCTTGAATGTCCGCTGCCGACGCCCGTCTCTCTAACGTTTTTAAAACCTGGTGATAGCTCAAAAATGCTTTTGGTTCATTGGTTTGCCGTGCAACACGCAACAACCAAGCAAGGCTACGGGGGTCGTCAAACTGTGCGAGCATTACCGTAAGCCGGAGTAGCTTTTGGTAGCTGAGAATAACAAGCACGCCATGTACTTTATTCAGCTCAATCTCAAGCACCTCAATCAGAAAGGGAACCACCTCATTCCCTTCTCCAAACAGTGCCGCTTGTGACCTTTCCCAGCCCGGTGCCCCCTCATGAACGACGTGTAAGTGTTGAAAGACTTGCTCTTGGGTGAGGCTCATGACGCTATCTTACCTCTGCCGCTGATTAAAATCAGCGTCTACAGTGGCTTCGTTCCTCAGCCGGAAAGCCCGTTCCGGGCTACCGGATCTATTCCCCTTTCGCGAAGCCACCTCGACGCCCAATTCCATTGGGCGGCTCCCACGCCGAGTACGACGCTCTACTCCGCTAACGCGTTCTCCTCCGATGGTATCGGCAAGTCCTCCGTCGTTTGCGCCGCCGTCGCAGGAATCGGAAGCGAGTCGTTTCCGAGTGCGACACTCAGTCGCCGATAAAGCGGCGGATACACAAAGGGCGCATAGTAGCTCTGCCTCACGATAGGGAGCAATGCCCGAAACTCCGGGCCAGGGCGGTGCTCTGCTAGCGCGACGAGTTCCTTGACCAAGGGAATAACATGCGCCATCAGAAGTGGCTGGGCTCGCAAGTAGCGCACTTCGTCGATCAGAGCAATGATATCTTCCGACTCAGCGCGCACTTTAAGGAAGTGGGCACACTGCAAAAATGGCTGGTTGTAGCGCCCTCCCCCGACTTGCTTCATGATACGTGCCAGAGCGTGCAGGGATCGTGGATCGCCAAACTCGGAAAGCAGATCAGCAAGCCGCAACATCGGTTCTGCAGTCAGGGCAACAGACTTATTCAGCTCCGCTTCAAGTGCTTCAATCAGGTCAGGGACAGCAGCGCGGCCCCACAAGCGTAGGGTCTTTTCAGCCTCGACACGCACCCGTGGTGTCCCTGTGGCAACTTGGCGAACACAGTCTTTCAGGGAGGAGTAGAGCATGGCGCTATCTCAGCCTCACCACGGGGACGTTTTCTCGGAGGGTTTGCTTTTTCACCAAGTCCTCGACCGTCATGCAGAGCCAGCGGTCGGGGTTGATGTGGTAGGTGACGCGCAGCCGTGGGGAGGTTCCGACTCCGGCGGGGTTGAGGGCGATGGGGGCATCGGCGGGGTTTAGCTCGACGATCTGGCCGCGCTCGTTCTCACTCGTAGGGCTCCAGTAGCGGCTGCCGTTGGGACGCGGCTCCCAGAGGGCGGGCTTCTGGCCCAGCCGCCCAATCTCACAGACCCGGAAGCGCATCTCCTCCATCCCGGCGTAGTCGGCGTAGTAGCGCACGGCAAAATCGGGAGCCGTGGGGTAGCGGGTGCGGCGCGGGGAGAGAAGCTCGTAGCCCACACTGCCGTCTGCTTCTTGCACCGCGATGGCGTAGTCGTGGAAGATGAAGTCGTCCACGGGGACGCCCCCCGCAAAGCGTGCGGCTCCACTGGCCACGGCGGTAAAGACGAACTCGTTGTCGTGGCGAACAATGGCCTCGGGGAAGAAGCTATCCACAACGGCGGGAACTTCCGGCAAGAGTGTCGAGCCGCCCGTGAGCAACACCTCGTCCACTTTCCAGTCCGGCGCAGACTCAGCGAGCTGCGTTTTAATGTCCGTGAGCGCCGTGCGAAGATCGTCGTAGAGGCCACGTTTGGTCATGAGAGCCACGAGTGTCTCACGGTCGAGCGTGCGCTGGATTCCCCGCCAAGAGATCGGGGTGGAGCCGCCGGTGCGGCTCACGGATTCTTTGGCGCGCATCACCTCCCACTTGGCATCGTAGCGCCCAGCGGCGATGTCCTCAAAGCCGGGGAGCAGCTCCTCCATCAGCCAGTAATCCACATCGTCGCCGCCCTTGCCGACCATGTGCTTGGCTAGAATCGGAGCCGCGCCGGAGGCCAGCACGCCCGGCCCGAGGCGAATCACCGCGAGGTTCAGGGTTCCCCCGCCCCAGTCCACCACTAAGAGAGTTTCATCGCGAGCCACGTTCACCCCGTAGCCCAGCGCGGCAGCAATCGGCTCGTCAATCGTCTTGAATGTCTTCGCCCCGAGGCGCTTTGCCAGGGCGCTTAGCTCCGCGCGGTAGGTCTCGAAGTACCCGACCGGCCCCGAGATCGTGAGCTGCGTGAGCTTCTTATCGCCGAGTGTCTCCCGCGCCGCCGCGATCAGCTCGCGTAAAAATAAATACGCTGCCTCCCGTGCGGGGATGGGCCTGCCACTTGCCTGGGCGACCGTTTTATCGGGGGTCTGCGCCAGCGCCCGTTTGAAGCTCTGGGCAAAGCCGGGCGCACCGCCCTCAAAGTTGTAGGCCAGCGCCGCCTGCCCGATCAGCGCCTCAGGCTCGGTCACCCAGAAGCGCGGCCAGAGGCGACGGCGCTTCTCTCGCACAAAGACACAGGTCGGCACCAGAGTCGCCTGCGTTGTCGGCTGCTCCCGCGCGATGGCTGGCAAGGAGATCACACGGATATTGCCCTCCTCCACCACGGCGATCACACTGTTCGTAGTCCCAAAATCAACAGCAAGTTCCACGGGAATCAGTATAACGCACGAACACGGATTCCCCGCCGATTTCAACGCTTGTTGTGAATTAGATGGGAAGGCACCTTGGCTGTAGAATCGAGAGCAACTCCCGACCAAAGGATAGCTCAAGCCATGCTAGACATAGATACCTTCCTGACCGCATTGTACGTTACTATCGACGATTTCTGCATCA
>JANNDD010000429.1:0-3894 GCA_031387365.1 Armatimonas sp.
CAGGTGAAGCTCTTGGCAAAAGGCGACAGGGTAGTCGCGAGCGGCTTTGGCAACGAGGGCACGGGTGGTCATAGCCACATGGTCTATCCCTGGGAGCGCGACACAACCTATAAGTTTCTCGTCCACGCTGAGCCCGTACAAATCGGAAAAGGCAAGCAGACCATCTACTCGGGCTACTTCTGGTTCCCGGAGAAGCGTGATTGGGGACTCATCGCCCGCTTCCGTGCCCCCAAAGATGGCAACTACCTCAGCGGACTCTACTCGTTTAATGAGAACTTCGACGGAGACAATGGGCAGCTTCTGCGCCTAGCGGAGTTCGGCCCGAGCTGGGTACGCAACAGCGATAATAAATGGCAAGAACTAGAATCAGCAAGCTTTAGCTGCGATGCCACCGGGCGCGCCAAAGACCGGCTGGACTTTGCCGCAGGAGTGGCCAAGAGCGGGCGCTGGTATCTATCCAACGGCGGCTTTGTGAAGAACGGGATTGCCTACAAAGACCCGCTCCCTCCGCGCAAGTTCCACGGCAAGCCTCCCGAGCTGCTCCCGAAGTCGAGTTAGCCGCGCAGCATACGGCGTGTGAAAGACAAGCAAAGCCCCCCGAGCACCAGGGCCCCCAGGCTCTCGACACCGGGAGCTGCTGTTACGCTGAGCTGAGGCGCGGTTGGGAGCGGCTCGGCAAGGGTACGCTTGGCTCCTAGCAGTGCACAAAATGCTCCCAGGAGCCCGATCGTAGAGAGCGCCATCAGTGCCGCCACAAATTTGTCTTTGGTATTAAGATAACTCACTCTGGAGTTAGCCTAATGCAAGATTCGTAGCATTCGCACTATGCAGGCAGTAAAACCCGTATTTCTACGGATAATGTTTTATTTTCCCAGAATCTGCATCTGGGTTGCCAGGGTGAAGGGCTTGCCGGGCTCCAGCTCGTAGGTCAGCTCGCCGTAGGTGGCGGCAAAGCCGGTTTCGGGGGCTTCATAGCGTCCCTGGGCTGTCTTGCCGGATGCCGTGATCTCCTCCGATGTCCACTTGGAGTCGCGGAAGTCCGTGGAGGCGGCAGTGCAGTGAAAGAGACGCGCGGAGACGAGGGGAACATCGCTCTCGATCCGTAGCTCAGCGCTCCGTTTTGTGGCCGTCCACTTCCAGGTGGGTGTTGGCCATTTTTTTGCCTGTGCCAGCGTGCGGGAAAAGGCGGCCAGGGTGGTGAGGAGCCGCCCGCGGTCCTCCAGCCCATGGCCCGAGTTGGGCATGTAGAGCACCCACTTTGCTCCCTTGAGGCCATCCCAGTAGAGATTCAGCGCATCCTGGGACCAGTAGCGGTCGTTGGTGCCCAGGAGGATTAATTTCGGGAGCGTGAGCTGATCGCGGTACGAGTACGGATCCTCCAGCTTCATTAGGTCTTTGCCACGCGGTGCAAGAAGTAGCTTGTCGAAGCCGACTGCCGTGTAGTCCTCCACTTGCTCGCTCGGCTTTCCCAGCATCTCCAGTTGGTGTCCGATCTGCTTTTCGACATTGAGAATATCAATGACCATGGGGGCGATTCCGACCACGCGCTTGTCACCGCTCGCCCCGACCAGCCAGGTCGTCCAGCCGCGCTTGCTCGCGCCCGTGATTAGAAAACGCTTCAGTTCCGGGCGAAACGCCTGGAGCGCGTCCATGGCCTTGATTACCGCCTTTGCCATGGGGAAGTGTAGCGGCCAGGTGTCGTCGCCTGTTTCTAGGAATTTTTGCCAGGTATAGACAATTAATGCATCTTCTTTGAGCCCGCCGTAGAGGGGCTGCTTCGGAATGTGGTAGAGAATGGCAAACGCGCTCTGGGCGCTTTTTGCGGCAAACATCCCGATCAGCTCCTCCTCGGAGCTGCCCCCGCCCCCCGTGTTGAGCAAGGTGCAGAAGTCGGCGGCGAGCACTTTATCGGGCACAAAAAGCTGCAAGCGGTGCTCCCAGAGGTGCTCATGCCAGGTTTGCGAGACTAGCCAGAGGTCGTAGATCATCCCGCCAGCGATCTTTTTTTCGCTGCGTTTTTCCCACTTGTAGGCAGGTTCCGGGCGCGCAATATAGCCACGCAGACCACCATCGGCGTGGGCAGTGACGGGAAGGGAGCCTGCAAGCGCGGCTCCAGTAAAAGTGGAAAGAAAACGTCGTCGGTTCATAGCTGTACATGATACCCTGGTAATCGGAATGAATGATCTCGATCCCTGTGTTTTTGTTCTCTTTGGTGCAACCGGCGATCTTACCCGCCGCAAGCTCACTCCCGCTCTCTATGCGCTTCACCGTGAAGGGCTGCTGCCTGAGGACTTTGTGATCCTGGCCTATGCCCGCCGCGACAAAGACGACACGGTATTTCGCGCCGATCTCAAGGCCAATATGGCGGAGTTTGCCCCGAAAGTTTCCCTGGATAAGTGGGATTCGTTCGAGCAGCGCTGTTTCTATGTTCGTGGTGAGTTCGACTCGTCCGAGGGCTTTGCCGCACTACGGGCGAAGCTGGAGACAGTGGACACGGAGCGCAATGCCCACCATAACTGGCTCTTTTATCTCGCCATCCCACCGGAGCAGTACGAGGGAGTGGTAGAGCATCTAGGCCAGGCGGGGCTCTCGCGCCGAGGGATGACGGACCACGGCTGGGCGCGGGTGATCGTCGAGAAGCCTTTTGGCTACGACTTAGAGACCAGTCGGCATCTCAACGAGGCGCTTCTGGGGCACTTCACAGAGGATCAGGTCTACCGCATTGATCACTATCTGGGTAAAGAAACGGTTCAGAATATTCTGTTCTTCCGGTTCGCCAACGAGATCTTTGAGCCGCTCTGGAACCATAAGTACGTGGATCACGTGCAGATCACGGTTTCGGAGACGATAGGTGTGGAGGGGCGCGGAAACTTCTTCGATGCCACGGGGATGACCCGCGATGTACTGCAGAACCATGCGCTACAGATTCTCTCGCTCGTGGCCATGGAGCCGCCCGTCCGCTTGGATGCCAACGCTGTTCGGGACGAGAAAGTGAAGGCGATCCGAGGAATCCGGCCTATCTCTCATGAGGATGTTCATCGGCTGACCGTGCGCGGCCAGTACGATAGCTACCGTCACGAAGAGGGGGTTCCCCCGGGCTCCGATACCGAGACCTACGTGGCGATGAAGCTCCACATGGACAACTGGCGCTGGGCGGGAACTCCGTTCTACGTGCGCTGCGCCAAGGCGATGCCCAAGCGTACCACGGAAGTGGCTGTTCAGTTCCGGGCGATCCCGCAGGTGCTCTTTGCACGAACCAACCGCGATGAAGTGCATCCCAATGTTTTGGTGTTGCGTATCCAGCCCGATGAGGGAATCTTCCTTCAGATGGGGGCCAAGCAGCCTGGGCCGAACATGACCCTGCGCCCCGTGAAACTCGGCTTTCTCTACCGCGATGAGTTCAAGGACATGCCCATCGCCGATGCCTACGAGCGGCTGATTCTGGACACGATCCGGGGCGATGCGAGTCTCTTTGCTCGTGGCGATGAGGTCGAGGCGGCGTGGAGGCTCCTCACCCCCGTGATGGAAGCATGGAAAGAGCGCCCGCATGATATCCAGCCGTACTTCACCGGAACCTGGGGGCCGGAGAAGGCCAGCACACTGCTCGATCCCGGCCAGAGCTGGAGAACCCCGTAATTGCCTCCGATGCGCCCTGAGCTGGTCTGCCTTCTTGCATTTCTGGTGGGGGCCATTCCCTTTGGGCTGCTGATCGGTAAGCTCAAGGGAATTGACCTACGCGAGAAAGGCTCCGGAAATATTGGGGCGACCAATGCGATGCGGCAGCTTGGCAAACCCCTGGGGGCACTGGTCTTTGTTCTGGATGCGCTGAAGGGGGGGCTCCCGGTTTTTTTAGCCCACCGGCTGGCACTGAGCCCGGAGTGGGTTGTCGGGGCG
>JANNDD010000468.1:0-1065 GCA_031387365.1 Armatimonas sp.
GGGAAAGAGAATGGCGGCAAGAATCGCGATAATGGCGATAACGACTAAGAGTTCGATGAGCGTAAAGGCTCGGTTGCGACTTCGCATAAAAATAACTCCTTCGAAAACAGAGAATTGCATGGAGCATCTTAACTCCACACATGCCCTATTTTAGGGAAAATACGCACGCTGTGGTTTATCCGCCACGTACGATTTGTTATCTGATTCGCTCTTACAGATGGTTGAGGATTTGAATCTTCCTCAGAGTCCCTCCATAGATGACATCATTGACTGCAAGCAGGTCGTAGCCCGCAGGCGGCTGTGCGAGCGCAGAGAGAGAAGCAGGTAAGCAAGGCAAAGTTTACCTCTGGAGCGTGAGAGCCTCGGTTTTCTGGAGCGCACCTGACTTTGTGACAGCCTCCACACGGTAGGTGAACGACTGAGCCTCGGGAGGAAGCGCGATGGTGAACTCAAACGGGTAGCGAGAGTCGGTGTTGGTGATTTCCGGATAGTCGTTCACCTGATAGACCAGTCGCGCCTCACGGATCTCTTGATCGGTGCCCTGGAGGTAGACAAAGGCGGACTGGAGCGTAGGGCCAAAGTTTAGGATCATCCCGACGACCTCGCCCTGGATAAACGGCGTCCTGGCTTCGTCTCTTGCCCAGGCCACGCCGCCTGCGCCGAGCAGTGCTTGCTGGAACCGGGGCTGAATCCGAACACCGGGAATCTTGAGGGTGGCGATTCCCTTTGCTCCAATGTGCACACGAGGGTTCTCCAGGTGATCGGGAAGAAGCCCCCCGTTGAAGCTCAGGACAGCGGTCACCGGCTCCGATGACTGATTGGTAAGAGCTAGGTAGAGCGTCTTGCCGTCACCACTTCGTGCGGCGATGTAGTTTACTTGGGGTGAGCTTACGGTCACGAGGCCACGGGGCATCCACAGCCAGACATCCTTCTCGCCCTGCCAGACTCCGGAGCGGTCGCCGTAGATGCGGTTCTTGAGGTAGGCATAGCCCTCGGCGTAGTGGCTGGGGAAACGAATGGCCCCCTTGGTTCGGGTCTCCACCTCCGAGATTAAGTAGTCCAGCA
>JANNDD010000488.1:0-1770 GCA_031387365.1 Armatimonas sp.
TAGTGTCAGCGGCCTTTAGCTCGGAGGACGTGCCGAACTTGTCGAGCGCCGCCTGGTGGGAAAATGTCCCCGCCGGACCAAGGTGCGCGACACGAATCTGCGCTTCGAGGGCACGCATCCCGGAGAGGATCTCGCGGAAGATGGCACGCACCGCCGTGGGCGGGAGTGGGCCGTGGTTGGCCTCTTCGAGACGCTCGAAGATCTGGCGCTCACGCTCAGGCGAGAAAAACTTCGTCTGCGTGCGCGTCTTGGAGTGACCGACTTCCTGCACGACATGTGCGCGCTGGGTGAGAAGGTCTAAAATCTGGGCATCGAGGGCGTCTATCTGACGCCGGAGTTCTTGAAGCGACATACGTGCCCAGGATTATATCAAGGTTCGCAATTTTATGCCTGACTGGTTTCGCCGCCCTGCCCCCTCCGCCGTACCCGAAGGTGCCTTCACCAAGTGCACCAAGTGTGGCGCGATCCTCTACACCAAGGACTTTGAGCGCGACTTCAAGGTCTGCGTCAAGTGTGGACACCACCACCGACTGAGCGCCGACGAGCGCATCGCCATCACTGCTGATGAGGATAGCTTCGTCGAGTTTGGACGCCGTGACATTCGCGCCGAGGACTTTTTGCAGTTTCCCGGCTACGCCGAAAAGCTCGCCGCCGCCGAGAGCACTGAAGAGAACGCTCGCACCGATGGCCTCGTCACCGGCGTCGCGACCATCAGCGGCCTGCCCTGCGTGCTCGCCGTCTCAGACTTTGAGTGGGGACGTCTTGCGGGAACGATGGGGAGTGTCTTCGGGGAAAAATTCGCCCGCGCCGCCGATAGAGCACTCGACGAGAAGAGCGCACTCATTACTTTTTGTGCGTCGGGGGGCGCCCGCATGCAGGAGGGCCTCACTAGCCTGATGCAGATGGCCAAGACCAGCCTCTCGGTGGCGCAGCTCGATAGGGCCAAAGTGCCCTATATCGTCGTGCTGACCCATCCCTCAACGGGCGGGGCCGTCGCATCTTACGCCAGCCTTGGGGATGTGATCTACGCCGAGCCGGGCGCGACTGTCGGGCTTTCGGGAGAGCGTGTGGCCGCGCAGGCACAGACCGCCAAGCCGCCCGCCCACTACCGCACCGCCGAGTTCATGGAAGAGCACGGGCAGGTGGATAAGATCATCGCCCGCAAAGACCTAACACAAACTCTGGCAAAGACGCTCGCTTTTTTGGGAGCCTGAAACGAATTGGACAACATGAACATCCAAGAGTTTGAGCAGTTTCTTGCCGAACTTGACGACAATATAGCCAAGCTGGAGCAGGTAGCGCAGCGGACGGCAAATGCCGCCGCCGCCACCGAGGCGCAAAAGCTGCACGCTCAGCGAGATGGCTACGTGGAACGATTTTTTGCAAAACTGACCCCCTGGGACAATGTCCTGCTGGCGCGCCACGCCCAGCGGCCCTATGCGCTCGACTACATCAACGCCCTCTGCGATGACTTTGTGGAGCTACACGGGGATCGTCTGTTTGGCGACGACGGTGCACTGGTCGGCGGTTTTGCACGTCTTTCGGGTCAGAGTGTCCTCGTGCTCGGGCAACAAAAAGGCCGCGACCTCAAAGAGCGCCAGAGGCGCAACTTCGGCTACATGAAGCCCGAGGGCTACCGAAAAGCCCTGCGCCTGATGCAGCTTGCGGGTAAGTTCACCAAGCCGGTGATCTCGTTTGTAGACACCCCCGGCGCGGATCCCAACGTGCCGTCGGAGGAGCGCGGCATCTCCGAGGCCATCGCGAGAAATC
>JANNDD010000049.1:0-2305 GCA_031387365.1 Armatimonas sp.
GGCGGCAAATGCAGCCAAATCTATCTATGAGACGCAGAAGCTCGGGGATGCCGAGCGCGGCATGATAGAGCGGCCGGCCGTGGCAGGGGTTCGTGACTTCGCCGGGTACGTCCACGCCGCCGCTGGTGAAGATCAGCACACCACCGGGGGAGAGGGCCGCGCAGAGTTTCTCTAAGACCGCCGGATGGTGTTCCAGCGGGACGTGCCAGATGCTGTCCCATGCGGAGATAAAGTCGTAGTTGCGGGGAAACTCCCAGGTGCAGATATCAGCGTGGTGAAAGACCGTGTCGGGGTGCTTTTTTCGTGCCAGCGCCAGCATCTCGATAGAAAAGTCCAGCCCCTCGGCATCGTAGCCGTGCTCTTGCAAGAGCGTCAGAATCCGCCCGCTGCTCCCACAGCCAATATCTATCGCCCGCCCGTTTGGTGGCGCGAACTTTAAAGCCCGCTCGTGCTGCACGATGCCGTTCTCGTGGTTGAACGACTCCTCGGCCCAGTGCTGGGCGATCTGGTTGTAGCTGGCGGCAGTTTGGGTGGTGTCCATAGCGTTATCTTGTCCGGAAAGCGTAGAGGTCGGCGTCTTTGAGGGTGAAGCGGAGCCGCACGGGCTTGCCGACCCACGGGGCGAGACCGAGATCAACGACTCCTTCGAGCTCATCGCCAAAGAGGGGCTTGCTCTGGGCGAGGGTCTTGCCGTTGGGGTCTTGCACTTCCACCTGGATGCTGCCCGCCGCCGACGTGGCGTAGTTGAGGACAAGTGCTGCCCCCGTGAACGTAATGGGGCGCGTGAGAACCTCGCCGCCGCTGGCATCGGTGTGCACCGACGCGAAGCCGTGGCGGCGCACGGTGACGCGTCTCAGGCGGTGGTCGGGCCAGTCGTAGTGCTCGCTGGCGTAGAGCGAAAACTCGCCATCGCCGGTCTCGATAATCCCGGTGGCGGGCATGTTGCTGCGCTGGGTCCAGTTGTGAGGGTCGGGGCCGGGGCGCAGCCACGCCTCCAGAAACAGGCGGCTCCAGTGCAGGCCATTGCGGCTGCTCATAAAAACGGCGTCGGAGACCCCTGGTTCTTTATAGCCCGCGAGCTTGGTGCGCTCGGGGACGAAGCGCTTGGGGAAGGAGAGCAGTACATGGGGCGCGCCGGGACAGGGGCGGACCGCGTTGGTGTAGAAGTGCTCGGTGGGCGTCCCCGGCGCGTAGCGATTCGGCTCGGGCTTGCTCCAGCGCAGAAAGTCGTCGGAGAGGCAGCTCTGGATCGCCCGGTAGCCGCTGTACTCGCCCTGGGTGAAGTAGCGCGAGTAGAGCCGGTAGCGCCCAATCGTCTCATCGAAGAACGCCGTGTTGAGCGAGTCAAACGTCCCATCAGTGAGCACCGGTGTCGGGCTGAGCTTCTGCCAGCGCACCCCATCGGGCGAGCCAAAGGCGTAGAGCTTGCTATTGATCCCGCCAAGAGCTTTGTAGCGAGCCTCAGGCCAGGCCTTGGGGTTGGTGTCCAGAAACGGCGCAAAGTTGTGCGCCTCCAGCCCCTGCCAGACAATATTGTTCGCCTTCGAGCCGCGAAACGCAAAAAGCCCGAGACTAGGCCGCGTAAAGTGCACCCCGTCGTCGCTCTCCGCCAGGCACGTCACCTGCTCCAGCGACTGATCGCCCGGACAGTAGCCCCGGTAGTAGAGCCGTACCTTCTTGCCGTCCTGGATCGCCGTAAAGTACGCGCTCGCCGGGCCTTCCCACGGCCTATCGGTCGTCAGCACCACCTCCCGCCGCACCGGCGTGCTCAGCCGTAGCGCCACCCCGCGCTTGCTCTCAATCAGCCCGTCGTCCACAAAAAGCTCCCACCGTGAGCCAAGCACCTCTGCCTGTTGTTTCATAGTGGGATTTTACCTGTGACACAACCTCACACGATCCAGAAGGACGCATTCACCCAGAGTTTCTTTTCGTCGTGGCGCTGCCAGAATTGCTCAAGTGTGATGGGGCGCTTGTAACGACGGACTTTACTTGGGCCGAACTGATAGTCGCTTGTGAAAAGGAGTTTTTCTTCGGGGGAGGCGGCAAGCAGGGTCTTCAGGAGAATTTGAACGGCGAGCTTATAGCGGGGCTTGAACTCCAAAAACTCCCACCACTCGATGCAGAGATTGGCGGAAGTGTAGGCGTGGCGTTTTTGTACACCGGGAAAGCGCAGGCAGCTTCCGCCCAGATGGTAGATACAGCCCTGGAGCTGGTCAAAGTCTCGCTGGAAGAGCGACGGGTAGTCACGGTGCGAGAGTAGCGTGGTTTCTGCGGCGACGGCACAGGGCAGGTAGCAAAAGTCGGT
>JANNDD010000529.1:0-13149 GCA_031387365.1 Armatimonas sp.
CCAAAGTAGAGCCGAGGACGCTGCAAAAAACGCTCAAGCACGGCGGCACGCCCCACCCGATAGGCGTCGTCAGGGACATGGATATACTCCTCCCGAATGAGCTGCGCATAGCGGCTGTAGGTACGGCGTGGTGAACCCAGAATCCAGAGATCCGCATCCAGCAAGAGCCGCATGTCGTCGCCCTCATCCAGTGGCTGGTGTTTTTTCGTCGCCAGAATGAGCAGCGCCGCTCGTTGTGCGCCACGGGTATCCGCCACCAGCGCAGCACTCTGTTCCTCATTGTCGTCGGCCTTCGGATCGTGGATGGCATCGTGCCAGAGTGCGGCGGTGTAGAGCGAGGCGGGGAGCTCTCCCCCAAGCCAGCGGTGCAGCGCCGCAAGCACTGCCCGCAGGTGCCGCACCGTGTGGTAGCGCCGGTGCGGCTCTGTATAACGGCTTAAAACCTCAGACGGGATCATTTCTCCGTGGGCGGGGCGACGTGTCGCAGTGTGAAGTTGAGGACATCACGCAGGTGCTCGTCCCAGTAGGGCCAGGTGTGGGCTCCGTCGAACTCGGCGAACTCGAAGGGAATCCCACGCTCCAGAAGCCGTCGCTCCATATCACGGTTCATCTGGATCAGAAAATCGTCCTTGCCACAGTCAAAGTAGAGCGCAGGGCCGTCCCAAGGGCCGTTCCGGCCAGCGAGTGCCTGGATCCTCGGCCAGATCGCCCCTGTGGCGTAGAGCGCATCGGTGTTGGTGGGGAACATTTTCTGGACAAAGTTCATGATCGGCTTGCCCTCACCCCACTCTACAACTCCTGAAAGCGAGGCGGCGGCGCAGAATCTTGCGGGATTATCGAGCGCTAGGTGCCACGCGCCATACCCCCCCATCGAGAGCCCCGCTATCGCCCGCCCTTCGCGTTTTTTAATTGTTCTGAAAGTGGATTCGACCTCCGGCAGGAGCTCTTTCTCGAAATAGCTCTGCCACTTCCCAAAGCCGGGGGAGTTCTGATAGAACGAGTCGCCTTGGGAGTCGGGTAAGACGACGATTAACGGCAGGTCGGCCAGGTAGGCTGCCGTGCCCGCGTTCTTGAGCCAGTCGGTGTGCTTGCCAAACGCGCCATGAAGCAAATAAAGCACCGGGTAGCGTTTTTGATTCCCGGACTGCCAGTAGCCTTTGGGCAGAAAGACGGTGCAGGGGACGAACTTGCCCAGCGCATCGGACTCGATATGCAGCGTGATCGCACCCTTGCGCGCCGTATTTTTCTGCTCCTCGGTCACCACGGGCAGGAACGGCGGCGCGGTTTGGCCACGGGGGACGAACTCGGGAGCGTAGGGAAGGCTGCTATTTTTCGCGGCGAAGCCCGCCGGTGGTGTCGGGCGACCGGCCTCGTTCCAAGCGCTTTCGAGCAAGCTTGCCAGCGCCGTGCCTCCCATCTCTAGCCGCTTGATCGCAATGGGCTTAGCGGCGGGAGTAAAGGCGCTCCAGTACGCCTCGCTAAATGTATCTCCCGAGGCCGCCGCCTGGGCTTTCTTATCGGCGGCAAGAATCACAGGGACTTCGTTGATACTGGCTTGAAGAATCGAGAAGGTCGCCGCAACCGGATCGCTCATGAGCCGCACCTTGCCCGGCTTGAGCTCACTGTAGGCGATACTCTTCTCCAGCATCACGGACTCAAAGCGTGCATGAATCCCCTTTTGTGAGGGCTCCGAGAGCTGGCCGTCGTAGTTTTCCGTGGCATGGAAGGGCACATGGGCATCGCCCACATAGTGCGAGAGGTAGGCCGCCTGCACTAGAGCATCATCCCAGCGTTTGTCCTTGAGCGCACACACGAGCAGGCCGTAGATGCGCCGCACCGTCCATGGATTCATCCCATCGCTACGCAGCTTCATGTAGTCGCTGATCTTCTGCACGGCGGCGAAGTCCTGGGGAATCTTGCTTAGGTCAGAGCCAAAACCGAAGCGCTCACCATCGAGAAAGTGCCGCCCCGCCTCCGCGCTATCAGGCCGGTTACGCCAGCGATCTGGATGCGATGAAGCAGTGGCAAACCAGTCCTTGTTCAGAACCATTAGTGTCTTGAGAGGAGAGGTGGGCAGCGAGTCCACGGCGAGCTTAGCAACATACGTGTGGCCCACCCCGCCCCAGGCATGGGAAGCAGAGGCAAACACAAAGGTAGCAAGAAGTGAGAACGCAAGTTTTTTCATGTCCGGAGCCCTTGTTGGGTAATCGTCAGTCGGAGTCGCTGAAGAAGAATGTCCTCGCGACGAATTTCAAGAGTATGCGTGCCGAACTTATGGAACGTCAGATCCAATGTCGGTAAAAGCTTGGCCGTGACCGCGTCTTCATCGGCGGGGAGCGTGAAGTCGAGCCAGTTAGGAGAATCCAGCGCCTGGCCATTGGGGGCGAGTAGATGAAACTCTAACCGACAAGACTTGCCTCGGTCGGCATCGTCTAGCTCCAGGTTCAAAAAGAGCGGCATCTTCTCTAGAGTCACTGGCAAGCCCGGAAACCCGAAGCCCTCCGACAGCCCACAGAGGTCAATACCGTTCTCGCCTTGACGTACCCCATCCACAAAAACCGCACACGAAATCGTCACGTCTTTTTCTCTCCATAGCGCTCGCGGTACTTGCGCAGCGCCTTCACCAGAATCGAGCCCGCCACCGCCAGATAGGCAAGGGCAATTAGTAGCATGATCCAGGCGAAGTTTTTCTCGGGAAGCTGGAATGCAAGTGTTGTGATGGTCGTAAACGCAATCAACCCGATCCCTAGGCGAAGAGAAAACATCGTCAGGATCAGCTTATCTGCCGCCTTGCTCGGTTTGCGTTGCAGGCGCTGCCGGGGCATCACTGGCGTTGTGCCTCCTGCTGAGCCAGTTTTTCCTGCCGCTCAGCACTCAGCTTCTTCCAGAGAATAATGGTGGTGCGGTGCAGAAAGAGTGAGCCCGCAGCGAGCACCGCCACGGAGACCCAGCTCTTTTGCACCAAGCTGTAGACCACCAGGATATTGGCGACAAGACATAAAAAGAAGCGCCCCAGGAGGTGCATCAGATCCGCCGGATCGGTAATTGGCTCGGCACGTTTTGGCATAGGCCTTTATGGTACCGCATTAGGGCCTCGTAGTTACCTACGCGCTCTCCCATGCCTCTTTGGCGAGGCGAGTCATGAGCAAACCCTGCTCCCAGCGGTCGGAGATTTCCTGGCCACCGGGTGTCGTAATGGCGTAGCGGGGTGGGCCAAGCTCACTGCTAAAAGGGAGAATATCCCCAGGGCCCGCGCCCACTTTCCAGTTCTGCATGGCGAGCGCCCACAGCTTGACGAAGAAGCGTGCCCAGGGAGTGCTCCCATCGCCACAGTCCACCTGCACCTGCTCACCGTTGCTGATACGTCCGTGGATATGCGAGACGCGCTCTAAAATCGGCAGCATGCGCTCGTGGGCGCGCTCCGCCTCCCAGCCATAGAACTCACCGACCACCACAAAGTGCGACAGATCCGCCGTGATGCGAATCTCGGGGACGCGCTCAATCAGTGCAAGTGTTTGTGGAATTGTCTCGGTAAAGTTATTGCGGTGCGTCTCGACAAAGTAGCAGAGTCCCGCGTCGTTAGCGACTTTTCGCCCCTCAGTCACAAGCTTTGCCACGACATCTACCGGCGTGTAGGCATCGGCGGGCTGGGCCATCACGTAGTCTGCCCCAACCCGCACGGCGCGCTCAATCAGCTTCTGCGTGTCCTCAAGCTTAAACGGTCGGTGTCCCAGTGCGAGTCGCAGCCCGTAGCGTTTCAGTGCCTCTGTGACTTCTTTTTCATTGTCATCACTGAGCCAGCACTCCACGCCCTCAAGCCCGGCGTCTTTACAGCGCGCAAACTTCTCATCAAGCGTCCACTCCGTCTCCGCGTTCATGGGGAGCTTGATCATCCCCCAGAAAGTCTGCTGTACCCGCAAGCGCGGAGCATCGTTTGAGCCATCATTGAGCCGGTCAAAGGCTGCCATTGTTATCATCCTCCATGAGAGAGTTCGACACAGCAGTCTTTCCCCCCTGCCAAAAAAATTAAGCAGAGGGATCAGAGGGACTCAGGCAGCGCGTTCGAAGTAGCGGATATGAGGCGCTTTCTTGTCCCGGATGGTCTCTTCAGTCACAACAATCTCTTCAATGTCGCGCTGGGAAGGGACTTCGTACATGATGTCTAGTGTTGCTTCCTCAATAATAGTGCGAAGTGCACGGGCCCCGGTACCTCGGCTGACGGCTTGGCGAGCAATCTCGGTTAGGGCATCTGCGGTGAAGCTGAGATCCACCCCATCCAGCTCAAAGAAGCGGCGGTACTGCCGGGTAAGTGCGTTGCGTGGCTCGGTCAAAATGCGCACCAGCGCGGCCTCATTAAGCGGGGCCAGAGCGGCAAGTACGGGAAGACGACCGATAAACTCAGGAATGAGGCCGTAGCGCTGGAGATCTTCGGGAGTGACATGTGAGAAGGGATCCTCCTCAATGGACTCTACCTGCGCCGCCACACTGGCACGGAAGCCCACACTTTTCCGGTTGCAGCGCCGCTCGACGATCTCACCGAGCCCATCGAAGGCACCGCCACAGATAAAGAGAATATTGGTGGTATCAATCTGAACATATTCCTGCTGCGGGTGCTTGCGGCCTCCCTGCGGCGGGACATTAGCAAGAGTCCCTTCAAGAATCTTAAGAAGAGCCTGCTGCACTCCTTCGCCCGAGACATCCCGGGTTATCGAGGGTGAGTCAGACTTGCGGGCGATCTTGTCAATCTCATCAATATAGATAATGCCCCGCTCCGCACGCTTAATTACATTGGGAAGTGTGTCGCCATTGTCTGCCGCCTGGATTAGCTTGAGCAGAATATTCTCGACATCCTCTCCCACATAGCCAGCCTCGGTTAGTGATGTCGCATCGGCGATCGCGAAGGGGACATTGAGAATGCGTGCCAGAGTCTGTGCGAGAAGTGTCTTCCCGCTACCCGTCGGTCCGAGGAGCATGATGTTAGACTTTTGCAGCTCAACATCACTGGTAGGCGCGTTAATTCTCTTGTAGTGGTTGTAGACGGCCACAGCAAGAGTACGCTTGGCACGCTCCTGCCCAACGACATAGCTTGAGAGCTGCCGATGGATATCGCGTGGCTTTGGCAGGTGCCCTACTGGCAGAGCCTCGTCCTGAGTGCTCTCTGTTCGGATGATGTCATTGCAGAGCCCAACACAGTCAAGGCAGACCCCGCCATGAACTCCCAGAATCAGCTTCCGAACCTGCTCGCGACTCTTACCACACAACACACAACGGTTGTCGTGGCGATCATAACCACCAATACGCGCCATCCACGCCCCCTTCACGCCACAGGTAGGCGAGCCAGAGGGCAGTGCACCTCAAAACCCTTTACGCCTGTATTAGCGTTTTTCGCGAACTAGGACTTCATCAATCAGCCCATACGCCACGGATTCCTCGGCGGAGAGGAAGTAATCGCGCTGGATGTCATGCTTGAGTTTGTCTAGATCCTGACCTGTATGCTTCTGCAATATTCGCGCCAGTTGATCATTTGTTTTTAATATTTCTCGGGCCTGCACATCAATGTCGCCTGCGGTTCCGCGAAAGCCTGCGCTCACCTGGTGGATCATCACGCGAGCATTGGGAAGAGCGAAGCGCTTGCCCTTGGTTCCCCCCGCGAGAAGCACAGCTCCCATGGAAGCAGCCATACCCATACAGATCGTCGCCACATCACACCGCAGGAGCTGCATCGTATCGTAGATGGCAAGACCTGCCGTCACCGAGCCGCCTGGGGAATTGACATAGAACTCAATATCGGAATCGGGGTCTTGTTTCTCCAGAAAGAGGAGCGATCCTACAATAATACTTGCCTGCTGGTCATCCACCTCTTCCCCGAGGATGATGATGCGGTCTTTAAGAAGTCGGGAAAATAGATCCTGCTCGCGGCTACCGCGTGCATCTTGTTCAATAACGCCAGGAATCGTCAGTGGCATAGGTATTCATACTCAAGTGGCCCTGGATTATAGGGCCACTTCTCTTTATCTTATTATGACTCGGCGGGGGTTTCCGCTTCCGTCTTTTTTGTCCGTCGCTTTGGCTTTTCTTCTACAGCCGGTGCCGCCTCGGCTTCAGGGGCCGCCTCAACGGCGGGATCCTCAGTCTTTTTCTTGGTCGCAGCCCGCTTCTTAGGCTTGGTGTCTTCGGTGGCTTCTAAAGCTGTGGGCGCTTCCGCCTTGGCCGCCTCTTCCGCCTCAAGCTCGGCTGTCGTGAGGGTTCGCTCGGAGACCTTACTAATCTCTTTAAGATAGGTTAGGATCTTCTCGGTAAGTGCCTGATCCCGGAAGCGATCCAGGGTTCCCTGGGACTCCACGTAGGCACGCACCGCCGCGACACTCACTCCGGCCTGCTCCGCTTGCTCCGTTAGCTTGGCATCCACATCCGCCTCTTCGACGGTGATGCTTTCGGTACGGGCAACCTCGGAGAGCACCAGGGAGTTTTTGATGCGCTGGGTTGCTCCCACCGCCATCTCACCCTGAAGCTGCTCAACACTCTTGCCGATGGAAGCGAGATACTGCTCTGGTGTGACTTTGTTCTGCTCCAGTGTCTGCGAGAGCTGCTGGAGCTCCGCATTGACTTCGGCGCGCAAAAGCACTTCAGGGAAGTGGATCTGGCTGGTCTCGACAATCTTGCTGACAAGATGAAACTCAATCTCGTTCTCGCTGGCCTGCTCGGCGTCTTTTTCCAGGCGCTCACGGATATCAACGCGAAGCTCCTCGACGGTCTCAACCTTGGGGCGAGCCCGCTTAGCGAGCTCGTCGGTTAGCTCGGGGAGAACGCGGGAGCGTACTTCCTTCACCGAAACCGTGAAGGCTCCCCGTTTGCCGCGGAGTTCCTCATTCTCGAAAGCCTCGGGGTAGGCCGCCTCGATCGTCTTGGTATCGCCTTTACTAAGGCCCACCAGTCCCGCGTCAAGATCGGGAATGTTCTTCCCCACCTCGATCATGGTCGCCTTTGGCTCCGCAAGCTCCGGCAGATCCTGTCCCTCAACAATGGCCGTAAGGTCCACCATCAAGAAATCGCCGGTCTGGGAAGGCCGATCCTCGATCTCCGGGTACTCAGCGTAGCGCCCACGCACACTCTCCAGCTCTTTCTCGACATCCGAGTCAGTGATGGTGATCTTGCGCCGCTCCAGCTCCAATCCCTTGTAGAGCCCTAGAGTGATCTGAGGGCGCAACGGAATCAAAGCTTTGAAGACAAACGCCTCGCCATCGTCCATAGAGATAAACTCCATGTCCGGCTCGGCGAACGGCTCCACACTCGTCTGGACGAGGGCATCGCGGTAGGCATCGGGAACCAGTGACTCCGCAGCGCGCTGTTTGACGCGTGCTTCATCAACATAGTTCTTGGCAATATGGGGAGGCACCTTTCCACGGCGGAAGCCGGGAAGCTGCAGGCTGGTAACAGCCTGCTGGAATGCTTTCTTTCGTGCGACTTCGACTCGCTCCGGTTGAACGGAGATTGTCAGCGCGATCTTGCAGGGGTCAAGCTGCTCAGTCGTCACCTGCATCGGTGGAATTTTCACTCCTAAAAATTTATAGATTTTGGTTAGTCAACAAAAAGGGTACTGGAGACGTTGCCGCTCCAGTACCCTACCTCGGTCTTTTGGATTAGATCGAAGAGCGGGAGAAGGGATTCGAACCCTCGACTTTCACCTTGGCAAGGTGACACTCTACCACTGAGTTACTCCCGCGTACTATACCCGCTCGGCTATGGGCGAGAGGGGATTTGAACCCCTACGCCTTGCGGCACTGGTTCCTAAGACCAGCGTGTCTGCCATTTCACCACTCGCCCAACCAGGTAACAGGCCGACACAGGATATTCTAGCTTACAGATGCCTTCTTGTCAAGACTTTGTCTCTACTTGCCCGCGAAACTGCGTAAGAACGTGATGGCGGTCGGATCCTCAGGATAGTACTGGAGGCATGCATTCGCCAGGCGCCGCCCTTGTGCGTAGAGCTGCTGAGCCCCACTCGTATCCCCTGCTTTCCGCCGGGCATCCCCCAGATCACGGTAGATCAGCACAAGCCACCGGAAGGCATTATTGGCATCTTCATCCTCATCCCGACTGAGAGTTTTACGATCTTTTTGAGAGTAGAGCAGGAGTGCCTTATTCCCATGCGCAAGTGCCTCCTCAAGTTTTACCAGGCGAACAAAATACAGCTCGCAGAGCGTGGCCTGAATAGACAAGCTGTCGGGGTTGTTTCTCTCGCCTTCTAAAAGAAAGGCTAGGGCTTCGGGGAGCTTCGCGTTCACTCGCGCCATCTGCATCGCGCCATGAACATAGCCTTGAACAAAATGCGGGTTTGTCCAGGTCATCAAACGAAAAAGAGGCAGAGTTTCTTTTGCATCCCGCTCCTCGTGGTGGGACATGTCCATGTAGGGCTGGGTCTGACGCTCTAAATTGCCCAAAACCCCTCGCCAGTCGGCCTCCGCGTTGGGGACAATCGTGGTCTCGTCGTGGTGGTTATCGTGGGCAGCTTTCCCCTTTACTGCTCCTACTTTCTTGTTTTCCTTCTCCGAGTCCAGCCGCCCCCGGGTTCCAACACCAAAATGCAAATAGCGATCCGACTCCAACCAGAGAAAATCCGCGACAGAGGCGCGAAACTCGCCAAAGAGTGAAGCGACTGCTGACTCTTCCAGTGCCTCTTGCTGATGGAGGGTCAGCCCCACAGGCGCTTTGAGCTGAGGCTGAACACTCTGTCCAATCTTCCCCGCCAGCACCAGCCCCGTGATGCAGAGCGTCCCAATAGCCAGCTCGTTTCTCATGATCTACAGTGCCACTTTCTTGAAGCGCATGGCCCCCACCGTCAGACTGACCAAGCAGTGCAACAGTGCGTAGCCCAGCAGCGCCACTAGTACCCACACGGGCACCGGCTTCCAGCCATGGCTCACTTTCCCAGAAAGATCAAAAAGATTCAGCTCCGGCAGTAAAAAATAGACCCCCCGCAGAAGTACCTGCCCAATCCCTTGGCTGGTTTTATCCAGCAGAAGAGTGGACTGGGAGAATGCCTGTGAGCCCACCGCCAGCAGTAGCGTAATGGTCACCGTCGCCTGGGGAGTGAGAAACACCGAGATCGTGATCGTCACCGCGGAGAGCAGCATCAGCACAAAAAGGCGCAGGATTAGGTACTGCCAGAATATCGCTCCCGGATGGAGCCCGTACGCTGTCAGTGCCCCCCACCCAATCAACGCAAAGGTCAACAGCCCCATTCCCGAGAGTACAAAGACTCCCAGAAACTTTCCGATAAGTAGGTCCGTACGTGAGATAGGACGGGCCAAGAGCGGGTAGATCGTCCGTCGTGAGATCTCCTCGGGCATCTGCCGAGCCGCAAAGACGATCGTCAAGATCACAGAGAGTAGGTTGATCACGGTCAGGGTGGCGCTCTTCAGGAAGATATCTAGTCCCTGCACGCCAAAGCGCCCCACGAGTGCGGCCATCCCGATCATCAAGAACGAGAGAATCATCGCCACGTAGAGATCCTTACGGCGCACTGCTTCCAAAACGGCTGCCTGTGCCAGTGCCCCCCAGACCACAAATTTTCGTCGCAACATACCCCGATTATTGGCAGTTTTGCGAGGTTACTTCACCCAGTCGGCAACGAAAATATTTGTTTCATGGTCTTTACCATGCCGGTTGCTCGCCCACAGAAGCTGCTTGCCATTGGGAGAGAACATCGGAAACGAGTCAAACTGCTGCCCATAAGTAATACGCTCTTTTCCCGTACCATCTATATTGATGAGATACAGCTCAAAAGTGCGCCGCTTGGGATCATCAACATTGGAAGCAAAGATGAGCTTTTTACCATCAGGCGTAAAAAACGGTGCGAAGTTTGCGGCTCCGTTTCGAGTCACCTGCTTCGGGTTGGTTCCATCGGCATTCGCCACCCAGAGTTCCATAGAAGTTGGGCGTACTAGATTCTGCTTGAGCAAGCGCTTGTAGTCCAAAACTGCTTTCTCGTCGGCCAAAACACTGGAGCGCCAGACGATCTTCTTACTATCAGGAGAGAAATAAGCACCGCCATCGTAGCCCACCCGATTCGTGAGACGCTTCAAGTCCGTGCCATCAATCTTCATCGAGTAGAGGTCCAGGTCGCCATCGCGGGTGGACGTAAAAATAATACGCTTGCCATCGGGAGAGACAGTCGCCTCCGCGTTGTAGCCAATTTCTTTCCCAGGCTCAATTTTAGCGGGAAACAAAGGCCGAAGATTCGTCCCATCAGCATTGGCCTTGTAGATCGCGTAGTAGGGATAGATCGGCCAAACATAGCCCTGTGAGCGATCGGGCTCCGGCGGGATGGCGGGACTGTAGCCATGGGTCGAGGCGAAGATCACCTCTTTATTGTTTTTGAGAAAATAGGCACATGTACAGCGTCCTTTACCTGTGGAGACGCGCGTCCGCTGCCCCCCTTCGGGACGCATCGTATAAATCTGATCCGCATCACCACCCCCCTGCATGTGCTGAAAGACCACACGTTTCCCATCGAAGCTCCAGTAGGCCTCAGCATTCTGACCACCAAAAGTGAGCTGACGAACATTCTTGAGGTGCGTTTCACGGGAGTCATGGAGACTGGTGAGTGGCCCCGTGCCGAGTGAGGGCGGCTGCGCAAGCGCCAGAGCACAAAGCCCAATGGTGAAAAAGGTAACGACAATTCGCATAATTCTGGTTGTACCCGATTCGTGAAACCAAAACCTCAAAGTTTCCCTTAGCTTACGCAATCGCAGTAGCTACTTTCGGATGCGCTCTAGCAAGCGGATGCGCTTGCGGACACTCGCAGGAGTGACCGTAAGTGGTGTGCCCTGCCGGATTGAGTGCCACAGGTCTGCGTAGAACGCGCCCTGGAGACGCTCGAAGCTCTCCTCACAGTCGTAGCTGGCACTCTGCCACTCCAGGCTCTCTCGGTTGTAGGAGCGATCTGGGGTTGAGGCGCACTCCACAGGGCGCTCAGGGTGAGCGCTCCAGTCTAACCACTTCCACTCCAGTTTGTTGCTCGTGCCCTTGATCCCCCCAGACGTGCCCATCACGAGCCACTTGTCCTGAGGGTACGGGCAGGTCGCGGCAAACTCGATGTCTAGTGTGAACGCCTCAGGGTGGCGCAGAGTGACGCGAACATGATCCGCCGTATCACCCGACGCGAGGGTTTTGCGCATATCACTCCAGACCTCTAGGCTCTCGACATCGTCCACGCCCACGGTTTCGTAGAGGCCCAGTGTTTGATCTAAGATATGTGGTCCATTGTTATGAAGCTGCCCTCCCCCAAACTCCGAGAGTGTCTGCCAGTCCCAGCGCCGTCCGAAGCCGTGCTGCGCGATGCGGATGTGGATGATCTTGCCCAGAACGCCACTGGAAATAATCTCTTTTATTTTAACGTAGCTATCCTCGTAGCGCCGGTTCTGAAACGGTACGACCAGCTTTCCTGCCGCTTTCGCCGCCGCGATCATCGCGTCCACTTCTGCGACACTCAGTCCAAATGGCTTCTCACAAACCACGTGTTTACCTGCCTGCAAGGCGGTGATTGCATTTCTGGCGTGATCCCGGTTGTAGCTCGAAACCACGATCAGCTCGATCTCAGGGTTGGTGACCAGCTCCTCCACCGAGGTCACCGCCGTCACGCCAAGCTCCCTGCCCGTCTCCGCTGCGCGTACTCCGTTGATGTCGGCCACGGCCACCAGCTCATAGGTATCTTTAAGCGTCTCCAGTGCTTTACAGTGAATGCCGTAGCCACTACGGCCCAGTCCTAAAACTCCCACACGAATTCTTTCCATGGGAGTATAATGCTACACATGAAAAGAAGAGACCTCCTTAAAAATGTAGCCACGGTAGGTGTGGCGACGGCGATGGGTGCGACGGTGGAGCCTACTGCGGCGCCCGCAGCGATGACGGCGGCGACGATGATGGGCGTCCCCTTTGAGAAACGTGATGTGGTTCGCATCGGGTTTATTGGCTGCGGAGGACGCGGCGGCGGGCTGTTCAATGATCTACTCAATATCAAAGGGGTCGAGTTCAAAGCGGTTTGTGATGTCGTCGCTACCCGGGCGGAGAGCTTTGCCAACCGGGCGGAGAAAGCCGGACAGAAACGCCCCCAAGTCTACGGTGCGGGCGATCACGACTACGAGAAGCTCTGCGCCCGTGAGGACATTGACCTTGTCTATATCGCCACTCCTTGGGACTGGCATGTCCCGATGGCGGTCTGCGCGATGGAGCACGGCAAGCATGCCGCTGTCGAGGTGCCTGCCGCCACGACCCTTGCGGACTGCTGGAAGTTAGTGGAGACCAGTGAGCGCACGCGCAAGCACTGTATTCAGCTAGAGAACTGCTGCTACGGCTACACGGAGCGCATGGTACTCAATATGTGCAAAAAGGGTGTTTTCGGGGAGCTGGTGCACGGCGAGGCAGCCTATAACCATGATCTGCGAAGCCTTCTGCTTGCGGACTCCGGCGAGGGACTGTGGCGACGTGCTCCTCATATCACGCGTAACGGTAACCTTTACCCTACCCACGGCCTCGGCCCCGTGGCACAGTACATGGGCGTGCATAAAGGCGACCGGTTCACACGGCTCGTCTCCATGAGCAGCCAGTCTGTCGCACTGGCCGAGTACCGTGACTCCCACGTACCAGCGGATAGCCCCAAGCGCAAAGAGGTCTACAAGTGTGGTGATATGAACACCAGCCTGATCCAGACCGCACAGGGTCGTACGGTTATCCTGCAGCACACCGTCACCCTTCCGCGCCCCTACTCCCGCCTCAATGTCATCGAGGGAAGCCGAGGGATCTTCATGGACTACCCCGCGCGTTTCTATGTGGAAGGTCAAAAAGGCGGCGAAAACTTCAGCGGCCCCGAGCAGTATAAGCAATACGAGGATCCGCTCTGGCAAAAAGAGGGCGACATGGCCCGTAAGCTAGGCGGCCATGGTGGGATGGACTACATCATGAACTACCGCGTCATCGAGTGCTATCACAACGGTCTTACCCCGGATATCAATGTCTACGATGCCGCTGCCTGGAGCGCTCCCGGCCCACTCTCCGAGGAGTCCATCAAAAAAGGCAGCTCGGGCATCCTCTTCCCAGACTTCACTCGCGGAAACTGGAAATAGGTCGCCTCGCCGTCTCAGTAGCGCC
>JANNDD010000553.1:0-2686 GCA_031387365.1 Armatimonas sp.
GGTTCAATCTGGCGCGTGCCGCCCTCGGTGATCCGTGAGGGGAAACTGTTATTGGACCAGCAGTGCTGGTGCTGGGGGCAGGATATTCGCCACCCCGACGGCAACCTGCTCCTCACCCACGGCTTCGTCCGTGAGCGCCACGAGAGCGAGAAGGATCTCTCGCGCTACAGAACCCACCCGGCCTCGTCCCTCGGCCACCCTCCCTCTACGAAGGAGGGGAGTGGGATTGTTCTCTGGGCTTTTGGCCTTTTCTACGACGGCCTGTGGCTCTTGCGGCAGGACTTCAAAATTCGCCTCGCCGCATCCGAGCTGCCGCCTGATATCTGGACGGTACGCGATGCAAAAATCCACTACCCTGCCACCGAGGATGAGGGCGAGCAGCTCCGTGAAAAGCTCCGCACGGCCTGCCTCTGGATCGCGGAGTACGAAGACAACATCCCTCGTGCCTGGCGCGCCGAGACCCTGCGCCGCTGGGATAAAAAATCTATCTCTGCTGCCGAGCAAGCCGCCCGCTGGCGCAGCTTAGAGGAGGCCATCCGATGACAATAAAGCTCGCCACCCAGAATGACGGGGAAGCCGTTTGCGCACTTCGCCTCGAAGCACTGCAAACGGAGCCCGGTGTCTTTGGCAGCAGCTACGCCCAGGAGAGCCTCTACGACGAAGCTCAATGGCGAGCGTGGAGCGCGGGGCCAGGCAAGGCCATCTTTCTGCTCTACGACGGCGAGTCGTTGATTGGCTTAACGGGTATCCTTGCCCACCGCGACGATCCGACGACAGCGATGTGTATCGCGAGCTACCTCAAGCCTGCCTACCGTGGCCAGAAGCTCTCACGGCTTTTCTACCAAGCACGCCTCGACTGGGCACGCAAGCAGGGCTTTACGCGCCTTGTCATCGGGCACCGCGCCTCAAACCTGCCCTCAATGCACGCCAACCAGGCATTTGGCTTCCAAGAAACTCACCGGGAGCCTCACACCTGGCACGACGGCACCACCGAACCCGAAATCTACTACGAGCTACAACTATAGCCAGGACAGTACATCGGATTTGAGCTGCGCGAGGCAGCCTTCCTCGATGTACATCATGTGCCCCGACGGGTAGTAGCGCTGCGTGAAATTGGCTTTGCGCGCAACTGGCAGGCCCATGTGCGCAAACGTGTACTCCGCGGCGGCATGCGGCGTGGCGAGGTCATAAAAGCCCTGGGCAACAAAGACCTTCATGTACGGGTTCTTGGTCAGCGCGGACTTCAGTGCCCCTGCGGTATCCGTAAAGTTATTGCCATCGCCCCAGTTCCACTTGCCGTAGAGCCCGCCCAGAATGTTGTACTCCAGATCACTCTCGTAGCCGAGCTGCTCACGCACATAGCTATTGAAGCAGGCCGTGTAGCCCGGGGAGATCGCAGCGTGCGACGGGTCAAACTCCGGGTTCTCCGCGCCCTCATTGCCTTGCTGTGCCGTGAGGCGGCTGTCTAAACGGCCTACCACAACGCCACGATCACGCAGAAGCTCCTTGCAGAAACGGAAGTGCTCGATGCGCAGGTCCCGCTGGTCAATATACGTCTCCGAGAGGCCTGTGATTCGGGCAAGGGTCGCGATAATTCTTGTTCGCTCCTTAGGAAGCAGGCGATCACCCTTGAACAGCGCGGTGGCGTACTCCCCGAAGGCAAAGGCTTCTACTTCCTTGATGAGCTTCTCGACCGGCCTGTTGAGAATGATCTTGGCAAGCTTCTTGTGGTACCAAGCAGTCGCGGCGTAGGTCGGCAGGTAGAGAATGTAGGGAAGATCATTACCCTGTGTGAAGCGCAGCGTCTGGAAATTCAGCACCGTGGAGATCAGCAGCAGCCCCGAGAGCGCGATGCCTTTATCAATCAGATAGCCCGACAGCCCCGCACCCCGCGTGGTGCCGTAGCTCTCCCCCACCATGTAGAGCGGCGAGCTCCAGCGCTTATTACGGGTGATAAAGAGCCGGATAAACTCCCCGAGGCTCTCGATATCGCCCTGAACCCCCCAGAACTTCTTGGCGATCTCATCGTCTTTGGCGCGCGAGAAGCCCGTGCCGACCGGGTCAATAAAGAGCAAGTCAAACTGCTCTAGCCACGTGTGCGGGTTATCCTCGACGGCGTAGGGCGGCGGGGGCAGGCTGCCATCGGGGAGCTGCGCGGCGCGCTTGGGGCCGATGGTTCCTAAGTGCAGCCAGACGCTCGACGAGCCGGGGCCACCGTTAAACGAGATCAGCAGGGGCCGCTCTTTTGCGGGCCGGTCATCGTCTTTGGTGTAGGCCATGTAGAAGACCTGCGCCTCGATCTCGTCTTTGGCGTTCTTCAGCGGCATCCGCCCCGCCGTCACCGAGTACTTGATGGTCTTGCCATTCAGCACCACTTCATGCTGCGTGACAACCGGCGTCTCTTCGACAAACTCATTCTTCTTTGCGCCCTCTTCGGGCTTTTTCTCGTCGCTCATGCGGGGATTATACCCACAAAGCCAGGCACATCAATGAGCCTGCTGTTGCGGCAAGACCCATGAATGGGCCTACGGAGTTTAGCGGGTTACAATAGTGGCATGACAACCTTTGCTCAGCCCTTGCCACTGGGGGCGATTCTTCCCTCGGGCTGGCTCCGAAAACAGCTTCAGACGCAGGCCGATGGGCTGGGTGGGCACCTGCACGAGTTCTGGCCGGACATCAAAGACAG
>JANNDD010000065.1:0-9060 GCA_031387365.1 Armatimonas sp.
CAGAACCACTCGGGGCGCAATGTCCCCGTGCACGCGTTTGGCCTGCGCTCACTGCTGGCTCCTCTTCCGCCCAAATCCATTGGCGCGGTCTGGGATGCGGCGCACAATGCTTTGGAGGGAGAGGGCATCGGCTTCGCGCTGGATTTGATCTACGGCCCCCACTTCAAGATGCTGAACCTCAAAAACGGCTACAAAAAACGCAGCGACGATGGCAAGTGGAAGACTTTCTGGTGTAAGGGCGACGAAGGCCTCTCCGACTGGAAGGCCGTTGCGGAGAACCTCAAGAAGCGCGGGTTTAATGGCGTGGTCTGTCTGACGGCGGAGTACAGCGAGCCGGGCGGCCCTGAGAAGCACCTCGCCGCCGACATCGCCTACGCCAAGCGGTTATTTTTGCCGTAGCCATTCTGCCACGCGTGGGATCGCGCCATCGAAGCCGCCACTCGTCTCAAAGAGAATCACGTCGGCAGTGGTAGAGGCATCGGCCTTGAGTGCGCTGAGAAGTGCGTCGGCAGAGCTGATAACTGTCACAGCTACTCCCGATGCCTCGATCCGTGCGGCGATCTCGTCTTGTGTGAGCTGGGTATGGGTGGCAGCGCCGTGTCGAGGGGGCTGGAATAGATAGACGCACTCGACTCCCGCGAAGAGTGTGTCGTACCAATGAAGCGCATCGCGGTTGCGGAAACTAAACGTATGGGGCTCGAAGCAAACCCGAACGCGCTTGCCCGGAAAGCTCTGTAGAATCGTCGTGATCCCCGCACGACACTTGGCGTAGCTGGAGCCAAAGTCGTTGTAGAGCGGCGGCTCGGTGCCGGGATTGAGTCGCTCCAGCCGCCGCCGGACACCGGAAAATGCGGCAACCCCAGCAGCAAGCTCCTCGGGTGTCACTAGCTTTTGCTCCAGAAGCAGCGCCGCAACCCCAACAGTATTTTCCACGCTGTGCTCCCCGAGCTGCCGGGTTGTCAGCGTGCAGATTTGCTTATCGTGATTACAAAGCGTAAAGTGGGTGACACCGCCCTCGCGGAAAAGATCCGCGGCAAACCAGTCGGCATCCGTGTCGGTTCCAGAGTACCAGACCACGGGCGCACTCGCCTCTTTCATGACTCGAACCAGGTGTGCCCCGTTCCAGCAAGCCACGATCAGACCATCGGGCGGGAGGCTCGCGACAAGTTGCTCAAACGGCGCAAGATAGTCGGCGAGCGTGGGAAAAACATTCACATGGTCGTGCTCACCCGATGTCACCAAAAGCGCACTGGCTTTGTAGAACAAAAACTTGCTTCGGTCATCCCAGTTCGCGGCGGGGTACTCATCGCCTTCTAGGACAAAGACATTTCCTTTGCCATGGTGCCCATTGTCAGGGAAATCGAGCGCCTCGGCCCCGATAAAATACGACGGGTCTTTTTTCGCATGACGCAGCACATGAGCCGCCAAGGCCGTGCAGCTTGATTTGCCAAAGCTCCCTGCCACGACAAGCGACTTCCGTGCTCCGAGCAGCTCGGCAATGGCCTCGGGAAACGAGAGCACACGCTTGCCCGACTCCAGCGCCGCCGCCACTTCCTCGTTCGTGTCGGGTACTAGCTTGGCGTGCTTGCCAATCACGATCCAGTCCGCATCTTCGGGGATATTAGCCGCTTCGTAGCTCGTGGCGCAGGGAATCCCATAGCGCTGAATCACAAGAGAGATCGGCGGATAAAAGCCCTCATCGGAGCCGGAGACGCTCCAACCGGCGTCCAGAAGCAGCTTTGCGACCGCGCTCATCCCCGCGCCGCAGAGTCCTATAAAGTGTGCATGAGACATAGACGTAATTCTACCCCGAGACAAGTCCGCCCTCTTGTGGGCGGATCAGTTGCTTTACTTTCAGATTCAGATCGAACTTCCCACAGCGCTCGCAGCCGGGCAGAAAATCACCGGAGCGCAGGCGTGTGCGCAGGGTATGCCACTCTTGCGAGCGCCAGAGTTCGGTAAACGACACCTTGTTGAGATTGCCCAGCGTGAGCTCTGAGTTGGGGTTGCAGCAGAACCGCACGTTGGCGTCACCGTCCACACGCGCGTACCAGTGCCCGGCAAAGCACCCCACTTCGTCAATAGGGAAGCGATCGGGTGCGCTTCCCGAGAGTTCGGTGTAGAACGCCTCCAAGTTCGCGGAGGCTCCTAGGCTCTCGAAGTGGGCTCGCTGGGCAAAGAGTGCCGTGCGCTGGTCTTCACTCAGCACAAGCGACACTGTCTCCTCGATGGCGCTCATGAGCTTGAACTGCACCGACGCGCCGAGTTCTTTAGCGAGCAAAAGCGCTTTTTCTAGCACGCGGCAGTTCACCGCACACACGACGAAAACTAATTTCAGCTGCGTCCCCACCGCCACAACTTCCCGCAGAAGCGCGATCAGCGTGTAAAAGTCAGCCTCGCTTCTGCCCGGATGAAACGCAACATAGGTCTCGGGGTCGGCGCAGGAGAAGTTGGCGAGAATCGTATTGATTTTGAGTGCCAGAAACGCCTCGCGATTTCGTACCAATGTCAAGTTCGAGATCAGCGTCACTTTCAAGCCCGCCTGGCGTGCGTCCGCAAAAACCTCTAAACACTCAGGATGCGCCAGCGGATCGCCGCCGCCGGTGAAGATCACCCGCTCGGTGCCGAGTGCGGCCAGCTCGGCAAAGAGAGGCATGAGTAGCGCCCGCCCGAGGCGTTTGCGTCGCCAGTCGGCCATGGGGAGTTCTTTGCGTAGCGGCGAGTAGCTCCAGCAGGTTAGGCAGCGCAGGTTACAGGCGTTGGTCAGTACGACACTCACACTCTGCGGCCCGAGAGTAGGCAACAGGTTGAGGCGCGTTTCTACTTCGCGACCCACTTTTCTCCGTCGAGCACAAAAGTCTGAGTGTAGTTCTGATCGTCGGCAGGCGCGACGCGGCGCTCGACGGTGCCGTCTTTCTTAAAGGTCCAAGCCTCATCGAACTGTTTATTGTTGTTGGCGTCAATCTTGGCACGATTCCAGCCCGTGTAGCCCTTGTCTTTATCGCAGCGCAGCTCGATGACAACGCTCCCGTTTTTAACGCGCCACTTAGGGCCTTTCGCATCAGGTGTGCCTTTGTCGAGCGGCTCTTTCTGCATCCTCAGCACTTCCCGATCCACGTCAGAGAGCGTGCTACTTCCCCCTTCGCTCTCCGAAGGAAGAGGCACTTGAGTGCCGACGGAGGTAGCAACAGGTGCTTCTCGTGGCAAGGGCACACTGGCCTTATTTGCATTGGAGCGAATCACCAGAAGCGCAACGGGCACGGCGATCAGCGCCAGACACCCTACCCCGCGCAGCTTCACAAACGAGTCATAGTTCATTATAAAACTCCTCTCCCCAGTCCCCACCCAAGTCGCGGAGCGACATTATGGCCGCAGGCCTGTCAGCCCCCGACCTTCACGTCGGGGGTGATGGTTCGCCCCTGCGGCGTCACCGTAACAGTATAGCGTTTACCTCTGTAGCCCACGCCCTGAATTTCGAGCTTCGTCCAGCCCTTCGGCAGCGCGACGGGCGCTTTGCTCATCTTATCCCAGTGTGTGAAATCTAGCCCCCCGAAGCCGTAGAGAATGGATTGCAAGACGCCACCGCAGCCAGTGGTGAAAACGCACCGATCCAGCGAGCGTTTCTCCGAAAAGAGCAGAAACGGGCCGCGTACAAACGGGCGGTAGCTGGCACGAAACTCCTCCTCCGCCTCCGTAGCACGGCCTAATCGAGCAGCAATGAGCGCGTGCACCGAGTCGGTCATTGCGGGGCCATTTTTGATTGGCCGTCTTTTATGAAAGTCAAAGGTCTTGGCATCCGCGCCTGGATACTGCGCGGGCCAGAGCAGTAGCTCGCCATCAGCTTGCTTGGTGCCCGGCCTGCCATCGTCACCGTCACAGCGCAGGATCACGCCGTCGGCGTTTTTCGGTATCGAGAGGGATTTAGCGACGGTGGCCCAGAGCGGATTGGTCGGCTTTCCGAGCGTTTTAGCGGCTTCCGTCGCCGCGTTCAGACAGTTGATCACCATCGCATTTGTGTAGGCGTTGTTCGTCACCTTCATGTGCAGCTCATCCGGCCCGGTGAGTGGCCCCAGATCGTAGCCGCCCTTTGTGTTTTTCTTGGCCTTGGTCGAAAAATATTCGGCAATCCCCGAGAGCAGCGGCCAGCCGCGCGACTCTAGCCACGGCTTGTCGCCCGTCGCGAGCCAGTACTGCCATGTCGCCCAGCCCACACCCGCCGTCACGTGTCGCCCCTCGGAGAAGCCACCCGGTGCGGTCTCGTTGCCGCTTTTCGCTGACTCCCACGGAAAGTCAATTCCCTTGCAGCCCTGCTTTGCCGCCTGCGATTTTGCTTGCGCAAGATGGCTAAACCGATACTCCAGCAGCGTCTTTGCCAGATCGGGGTGCTGCGCGAGAAGCGCCGGGAACATCCACACCTCCGCGTCCCAGAAGATGTGGCCTTTGTAGAAATCGCCGGAGAGCGCCTCGGGCGCGACGGAGAAGCTCCCGTTTGGCTGGACGGACTGTATCAGATCGAACATCAGCTTATGGACCAACTGCTGCGCCTCGGGGTCGCCCTCAATCACAATATCGCGCCCCTCCCACCGCTTCGCCCATGCCGCTCTGTGGGCATCTAGTGCTTCACTAAACTGAAACTCCCCAGCCTCGGGCGAGTGCGCCGCTTCGACATCGCTTGGCAAGTTAGATTCCATGCTCAGTGGTCGCTCAACCGCCCCGAGCTTTGGGTTTACCACACTCATAAATGCCGTTGCGGTTCCTCCTGGCCTCTTGGTAGTCAGAACGCCATGTTTCATGTCGAGTGCTTGCTCGTAGGGTTCTCCCAATGGGATTTCCCCAATTTTGGGGAGTGCATGCCAATTTGACTGCTTTAGGTATGCCTCTTTGGAATCGTAGACTCCAGCGACAAATGCCTTGCTGTCTTTCCCCGCGCCACCACTGGCACCAAACGTCGCACCGAGCATGCCACTGCTCAAGTAAATTCCGTGGTTGCCGCGATTAGCGCTCGGGTCGGTGGTCTTGAGAATCCAGGGGTCGAGGTCTTTGAAGGCTCCGGTGTCGGGGGCAGTCTTGCCAGCGAGCGCCATTGGAGGCGCTGTGTCCTCTGATTTAGGGCAGCCGGTGAGAAACAGCGCAGAGAGCGGCACAAGAGCCAGAAAATAGCGTCGTGTCATACCCCCCTATTTTACCGCTATACTGAGAACAGATGATGGTTCAAAGACACGCTTCGCAAGATGAGCTTCTGGTCACACTCGCCTACCAGCTCCGGGGGCGTGACCTGCGGCTGGCGGAGACGACCCTAGCACTGTGTCTTCCCGAGGTGGCTCTTGCGGCACTGGCAGCCATTCAGGAGAAGGAGCGCCACACACAGCGGCTTCGGCGTAGCCTAGGGCGGCTCTCTACGTACATCGCGGGCGGTGCCTATATCGTCTGGGTTCTCTCGCAGCTCGGGCAGACGGGGTGGCCGACATTTTTACTGGTCGGTTTAGTGCTTCGGCTGGTACTTGGGATCGTCGCCTCCGCCAGTAAGGCCCCCACCCTTCGTCACCAGAGTGTCCGATTTGTGGCAGCGGCGAGCATTCTTCGCGCGAGCCGTAGTAGCTTGGGGCCGGTTCTTGTTTTGGCGGAAGCGGGGCTACGCGGCGCGGGACCGGAGCGCAATGCCTGCCGGGAGTTTCTGGAGGTGGCGCTGGTTCGTGCACCTGTGAGCGAGATCGTGGCCCTGACCGGCTCACAGCAGCGTGCTCTGCGCACCGTAACTCGCGATGCCATCACGTGCGCCCAGACCGATGACCGCTACACGTGCCTGGCCAGTGCGGGCTTCCTCGCGCTAGGCACCCTCCACGACCCTGGCCTTGCCGAGCTGGCAACGGCGCTTCGGCACCGCCAGGAAACAATTCGCGCGGCGGCCACGGAGTACTTGAGCCAGCTCTAGCGGTACACTGGAAGCATGTTGCAAGCCCAGAGATCTCGCTCCGAAGAGGAGCGTGCAAAACGCTTCCGCGAGGTCATGGAAAAGCAAACCGTCTTAGATGCCGAGCGGGAGCTAGCACGCTTCGAGCCACAGAGCGTTCTGCCACTGATCACCCGCATCCTCCAGAAAGAGCAAAAAATCCAGCGGCAGCGTCTGTGGATCATTGGCACTTTTCTGGTAATCGTCCTGACAGCGTACGTACTGAGATTGGCACTAACAAGGCATCTTCCCGGATTTTTTCCGTTTTATATCTTTTTCTTTGGCTGGAGAGGAAGTAAGAAAAAAGGCCAGCTCAAGAACGCGGAGAAGCTCGCCCAGCTCCTTCCGCTCTACATCAAGCAAGCGGGGCGCAGTGAGCTAGGTGCGCTTCTGGAGCTGGCCGGGCTTGTGTGGAAATCCCCCCCTCTCAACTCTCTGCTCCGCGACCGGCTGGCCACTCTCCTGCCCTGGACACCCACCGATGAGCTACTGCTCCTCACGCAAATGCAGCGCAGCAGTCTGCGACTTGTCACCGCCAGCGCTATCCAGGAGTTCCGAGACAATGCCTTCTACGAGCCTCTCGCCACCGCCGGCTTGCTGGCCCTGGGAACTCTGGGGGATCAGGGCGTTCTAAAACAGGCTCAGGGCATCACTCTCCAGCAGACGCAAGGCCGGGTTGGTGCGGCGCGGGTTGGTGCGGCGGCGGAGGAGTATTTGACCCAGATCGCGAAATGAGGAGTTATGTACGGTGTAGATGATTTTGTTCGGGCAGCTGATGTCGAGCTGCAACAGTACGATGCCCATGCCAATCGCTTTGAGGCATTGTCCAAAAGCAACGCCGAGAAGCAAGAGGGCCTGCGCCAGCGCCTCTCGGATGCCCAAGCCCAGCTCGCCGATGCCAGCTTGCCAGGTGGTCCCAGCGCCGCCAGTGTCCAGCAGCTCGCCGACCAGCTCGGGGCTCCGGCGCTTTTATGGGGCTTCAACGAGGTGCAGGAGCTGGGTAAAAAAGTGGCAGAGCGCCTTGAGCAGCTTGCCTCGAACCCTCAGTTTACTGAGCGTGAGATTCGCTCTCTCCGCCTGGAGACCGAGCTGCGCGAGGTCGAGCCGCTCTTCAACGAGGCGAAACAAGAGCTGACCAAGCTAACCCAGCAACCCGGTGTGACCGAGCTGATCCAGCGCGAGTGGGGCACATCGCGCTACCCCCACCAGGGTATCTTTCGCTTCTTGAAGGGCGAGTTTCTACGCGACTGGAAGAACGCCGATGCCGCCGTAAGGTTCTTTCATACGAGAGACTTCGCCGAGATCGCCCAGCGCGTCGCGGACCGACAAGAGCAAAACACGGTGCTTGGTGAGCGCGTCATGCGGCTCAAGAATGAGCAAAAAGCCATTGATACCCTGATCTGGGAGCACGATAAACTCACGGCGCAACAGGCGGATCTGCCGCGCCAGACCCGTGCCCGACTGGGAGAGGACCTCGCCGCCTATGCCGCCGTCCGTGGCACCGACAAGCTCCCCGACCCCGAGGCCGCCAAGCGCGCCGCTCTGGCTATTGATGGCGTCGCCCATCAGGTCAAGTACCTGGAAGAGACGCACAACAAGATAGAGGAAGACCTCACAGGGCTTTTAGAGCGCTCCGGGAAGCTACGCGAGGAGAAGCTGCGCTACGACACGGATCGGTATCGGTATCGCAATAAGAACTTCTCGCAAGACCAGTGGGACAAGCGCTTCGGGCGGGCGGGCCGCTACCAGAAATCCGGGGATCGCTACGAGCGGGTCACCGAGGTAGTCTATGTCTACGATGACTACTACAGACCGTCGCTGCTGCAAGAGTTTCTGTGGTGGGACATCATCACCGATGGCAGAATTGATGGTAACTTCATCCCTGAAGTCGCCCAATACCATGATATGAATCCGAACTACGCCTACGAGCGTCCGGGTTACGACGGCGCAACATCCGATAGTTCCTGGAACCGCGACGACTCATGAAGCGATAAAATAGGTCAGGAGAACTCGCCATGCAAGTACCTGTACTCGTCGAGCAAATCAGCACACACGTTTTTCGTGCTAAAGCCTGGGACATTGTGGCAGAAGGCCAGAGCGCGGAGGATGCCGTCACGGCACTTCGCCAGTTGCTTCGTGGTGGCAAGTACGTTGCGATTCTTGACCTTCCTCCCACTAATCCGTTCCTAGCAATGGCCGGGGATCTCAAGGATGACCCCCTCTTTGATGACTGGGTAGCCGCGATGAAAACTTACCGAGAAGAAAAAGAAGCGGATCCAAGCTACTGATTTCATGCCACAATATATTCTCGATACTGATACCCTAACCCTTTTACGCCAAGGTAATGAGGTCGCCATTACTGCGATCACTGTGGAAGAACAACTTTCGGGGTGGTACACGTTGATGCGGCAAGTACACTCGGATTCGGAGCTAGAACGAGCCTACGAACGCCTTGCTCAAACCGTTCGTTTCGTAGGCCGTTTACCCATTCTCGGATTTTCTCAAGAGGCAATCCTCCGCTACCGAAACTTACTCAGTCAAAAGCTGAATATTGGGAAAATGGACCTGCGTATTGCAGCCATCGCATTGGAACATAATGCAGTCGTAATTACGCGAAACACACGTGATTTCGAGCGTATTCCCAACCTTACTATCGCAAACTGGGCACGTACAGAGTAGCCCATGCGCCGACCACAGACTCCGCTGCGGGTTCTTTGTTACGCCGTCAATGGCCTCGGGCTGGGGCATCTGACGCGCACGATTGCGATTGGTCGGCAGATTCGGCGGCTGTGCTGGGCGCTGGGTGAGCCACTAGAGCTGGTGATTCTCACCTCAAGCGAGGGCGACGGGCTCGCGCTCGTACACGATTTTCCAGCTTTTAAGATTCCCTCTAAAAATATTGTGAGCGGCGGCGGGTTCTCGGCGCACCGCTACCGTAAGCTGGGAAAGCAGTGGGTATGGAACGCGATCAATCTCTTCTCGCCCGATATTCTCGTCGTGGACACGTTTCCGGCAGGGAGTTTCCATGAGCTCTACGATGTGCTGGATCTCGGTAGTAAGAATGTCTTCGTCTGCCGCGCGGTGCGGCCCGATGTCGCAAACCAGCCGAC
>JANNDD010000665.1:0-3056 GCA_031387365.1 Armatimonas sp.
ACGTTCTCCTACAACGACGGTGCGTATCTGGTACTTCACTCCGACCGCCGCGCCGATGGCGTGATTCTCGATGCGCTCATTGCGGATCAGCCGCAGAGCGATCTGATTCCCAAGCTCGTGCGCGGCCTGCTCGATGGTCGAAAGCGCGGCGCATGGGGCAACACGCAGGAAAACGCGTTTATCTTACTGGCACTCGACCGCTACTTCCGAAAGTTCGAAGGCGTGACGCCGGACTTTGTCGCCCGGCTCTGGCTCGGTGAGAAATTCGCGGGCGAGGGAACGTTCAAGGGCCGCACCACGGATCGAATCTCAATCAAGATCCCCATGGCAACACTTACCGAGAAGCCGGGCATGCAGCCGCTCACGATAGACAAGCAAGGCGCGGGTCGGCTCTACTACCGAATCGGCATGCGCTACGCCCCGAAGAACCTTCAGCTCCCCGCCGCCGACTACGGCTTCTCGGTCAGCCGCACCTACGAGGCGATAGACAACCCTGGCGATGTCAAGCGCGACACCGACGGGACCTGGGTAGTCAAGGCCGGTGCTAAAGTTCGGGTCAAAGTCACCATGGTCGCGACCACGCGCCGCTACCATGTCGCGCTGGTTGACCCCATGCCCGCCGGTTTCGAGGCCCTCAATCCCGAGCTCCGTGGTACCGAGAGTGTCTCCCCCCCCGCCCCCACATGTGGGGGAGCTTTTAGCGGATGGCGTTACTGGTCCAGGTGGAACAGGTACGAGCACCAGAACCTGCGCGACGAGCGAGCTGAGGCCTTTTGTTCCTACCTCTGGGAAGGGGCCTATGAGTACAGCTACATCTGCCGCGCCACCACACCGGGAAGCTTCATCGCCCCGCCCGCCAAGGCCGAGGAGATGTACGCCCCCGAGACTTTCGGGCGCAGTGCCTCAGATAAAGTCCGCGTGCAATAGCTTTTCCGCCGCACCAAAGCCCCTTCTTCACCTGTAGCGCGAAGGAGGGGCTTTTTTTCTTTCGCCAGAGGCTATCTGTTAAGTATGCCACACTACTTGATTTTTATTAATCGCCATGTTATTATATGGTGACAGATAAAAAACATGCGTACAACAATCGCATGGCAAATAGGAAAAGATAAAATGATGAACCTCTCACACCTCTCCGCGAGCCTGATGCTTCTCCCCCTCACCTTTAGCCTGATCGGCTGCGGCGGCGCAGGCACCGTTGCCGCTCCCCAGGAAAGCCCTGCCCTATCACGTGACTTTGGCTTAGGCATTCCCGCCTATAGCACAAAACATGTTTGGAATGCGAAGGCACTTGTTGACCAGCTCGTTATTCAGCACAACAGCACTCCCAATGATGACAAGAATGACTACACGGGCACCAATACTAATCTTCGCTGGAAAGGCGAAAATGGCTACACCTACAGCGAGAATCGCTCACTATGCGCCTCGTTTACTTCCATGCTCCTGCGTCACGCCTTCAATAAAACAGAGAATGACTTCTCCGCTAAGCTTGGCTCCACAAGCCCCTACGCAGAAGACTACTACGGTTTTCTCAGCACCGGAGTAACGGGTTGGTTTAGCGCAGGATTCCTCAACGCTAGCCAGATCAGTATCGGCGATATTATCGCCATACGCTACGATGATAATAGCAACAGTAGTGGTCATGTGATGACTATTGCTTCTACTCCCGTCTACTCCAATCGTAACAACACGCAGCTCAATGCAGACCTGACGGTATATGATAGCAGCAGTTCCATTCACTCCACTGATACCCGCAGCAACGGGAACCAAGGAGCAGGTCGAGGCACCTTTCGACTTATCGTCCATAAGACCACCAAAGAAGTAGAAGCCTATAGCTGGTCCACAGAGAACGCCTCAACCACTTACTCACAGATAAATAACTGCGTCCGTCCTCTGATTATCAGCCACGTGCTCCTCAAGTAATCCCACTACCTTGGTGTACTCTTGCCTTTGATTGTGCACCAGGGTAAACTAAGCCAACCGAGGAATATATGGCAGAGAAAGTAGTCCTAGACACACCAAAACGCTGGAAAGCGGTCTCACACCCCCTGCGGCTGGAGATTTTACGCGTGCTTGAGGAAGGAGATCGCACCAACGAGGAGCTAGCCACTGCGCTTCACGTGGCGTCCGGAAAGCTCTACTTCCACACCATGACACTCCTCAAAGCTGGGCTGATCGAGTTGTCAGGAACACGCCAAAAGGGCCCTCTGACCGAAAAACTCTACCGCTCCCTTGTGGAGTCGTTTACCACCCCCCGTACCCCAACCGAGGAAGGCCCTCGCTACCACGATATGCTGCAGCAGGCGTTTCATCTCTATCACAACACCTGGCGTGAGTTTGGGGACTTCCCTCATCGCGGGGCACACTACATTATCCCTCTCACTCCTGAAGATGCCGAGGAGTTCAATGCCAAGCTCGGGGAGCTAATACTGGATTACCGCAGCCGCAAGGTGCCCAGTGATACCCCAGGTGCGCTGAGCCACGCCTTCACGGTTCTTTTCCACAACGTCCGCCCCCCTATTGAAAAGCCACCAACCGAAGAGAGTGTCCTCTAAGTCTTTTTTGGGGTGAACAGGCTCCCGACGATCAGCGCGACACCAACCAAGCCAGGAACCCAGAGGCTCATATTTAAACAAACACTGGTCCAGAAGGTGATACTAAGCAGGCCGCTAGTGCGCACTTCAGCCGGAGCCTCGCGCCAGTCCACGCTGCGACCGAACCACGCGCCGAGCGTACCGGAGAGCATCCAGCCGACGAAATTTGAGAACGGCACGGCAAAGTACGCCCCGCCCGCCCCATAGCTCCAGAAGCCCTGCGCGACGGCGCCCGGATCGAGACATAGATCCACGGCAACCAGCAAGCCACCTGCGATAAAAATCCGCCCCCGAGAGAGCGTCAACGCCCAGAGCACCAGCGGCGTCCAGGAGAAGGGCACCGTCCACGGCACGGCATCAAAGAGGAGCTTCCCGATCTTGGGGCCGTAGGAAAACCGTCCGTAGGGAACGCCCGTCTTCACCGCAACCGTTTCCAGCACCAGCGCATAGACTCCCAGAATCACC
>JANNDD010000077.1:0-11572 GCA_031387365.1 Armatimonas sp.
GAACGACTGGAACGTGAGAGCACGGCGCGGTGTAGGCTTCACCTTTGGGCTGGAGTCGCCGCAGTACAAGCAGGTCGGCGGGACGCCCCCCTCGGAGCGCAAGGCGCGCACGGTGAAAGCAAAGCCTACCCCCTGACCAACCTACCCCCTAGCCCCCGTGCAACGGGGGGAATATAGGGAATCGGATTCCTATTTGTCCCCCCGCCGGGCGGGGGTTAGGGGGTAAAATGGGGCTATGAAGCACACGTTTGAGATCGGGGAGAAGGACTTCCTCGTTGATGGCAAGCCCATCGTTCTGCGCTGCGGCGAGATGCACTACTGCCGCATCCCGCGCCCCTACTGGCGGCATCGCCTGCAAATGCTCAAGGCCATGGGCTGCAACATGGTCGCCACCTACGACTTCTGGAATCTCCATGAGCCCGCACCCGGACGCTGGCACTTTACGGGAATCGCCGATCTAGCCGCGTTTATCAAACTTGCCCAAGACGAGGGCCTCTGGGTCATGCTGCGCCCTGGCCCCTATGTCTGCGCCGAGTGGGAGCTGGGTGGGCTTCCTTGGTGGCTGCTCAAAGTGCAAGACATTAAGCTCCGCACGCAAGACCCGCGCTACATGGCCGCTGTCTCACGCTACGTCACGCGGCTGGCGGCAGAAGTACGGCCCCTGCTCGTCACCAATGGCGGCCCGATTGCGATGGTGCAGGTCGAGAACGAGTACGGCAGCTACGGGAAAGATAAAGAGTATATTTTAGCCGTTAAGAAGCTCTGGGAGCGCGCCGGGATCAACGTGCCGCTCTTCACCGCCGATGGCCCCAGCCAGCTCTGGAACGGCTCACGCACGGATACTTTTAGTGGCGTCAATGGCGGTGTCGGCTCGCTGAAAGAGCTGCGCCGCTTCCGTCCCAGCGGACCGCTGATCATCACCGAGTACTACCCCGGCTGGCTCTCGCACTGGGGCGAGCCGTTTCCAAAAGTCGGGACGCCGGGGATTGTCCGCGATGTTACCACGATGCTCGCGGAGAAGACGTCGTTTAATCTCTATGTCGCCCACGGCGGCACCAGCTTCGGGCTCTGGGCGGGAGCCAACTACCCCAAGTTTACCCCCGATACCACCAGCTACGACTACAACGCCCCGATCCCGGAGGCAGGCGGCGTTACCGAAAAGTTCCTCGCGATCCGTGAGGCCATCGGGAAGGCGACCGGAGAGACGCTGTTCCCTATCCCCAAGCCCATCCCCGTGATGGCGCTTCCCCGGATTCGCTTCGAGGAGTCGGCGCGGGTGCTAGAGCATCTTCCCAAACCCATTCTTGACAGCAAGCCTCGCACGATGGAGATGTACAACTGCGGCCTCGGGGCGATCCTCTACCGCACGATGCTTCCGCCCGGCGACACCGCAACACTAAGCATCAGCGGCCTCCACGACATCGCCCAAGTCACGGTCGGTGGCGAGCGGCTCGGGACGCTGGATCGGCGCAATGGCGAGAGCCACACGCTCTCCGTTCCGCCACGCATTGACTCACGCCCGCTCGATATTCTGGTCGAGGCACTAGGCCGCATCAACTACGGCAGTGGTCTGCATGATCGCAAGGGCATCACCGGCGATGTGCTCCTCGATGGCAAGCCGCTCACCGCACCATGGCAGATCTTCCCGCTCCCGCTGGAAACGACTCCAAAAAACTTACGCTACCAGCTTCAGGACGACAATGGCCCCAGCTACTACCGCGCTACTTTTACGCTCAATCAAACCGGCGACACGTACTTGGACATGCGGAGCTGGAAGCGTGGGATGGTCTGGGTGAACGGGCAGCATTTAGGGCGCTACTGGAATATCGGCCCTCAACAAACGCTCTACTGCCCCGGCTGCTGGCTGAAGCAAGGTGTCAACGAGGTCATTGTTCTAGCCTGGGAAGCGCCGCGCCAAGCCGCTCTCTCTGGCCTCACCGAGCCCATCCTCGACGATCTGCGTCCCGATGCCCTGCCCGCACAGCCCCACCGCAAGCGTGGGCAGAACCTGAGCCTGGTCTCGCTAGCCCCCACCTGGGAAGGCACGCTCCCCGACGGCGGTGCGCTCCAGACTGTCACGTTCACGGCTCCCGCTCCTGGTCGCTATCTCTGCCTCGAAAGCCTCTCCAACTACAAAGGCGATGCCTTCACCACGCTCGCGGAGATTACGGTATTGGGAGAGAACAACAAGCCTCTACGCGCAAGAGTGATCTACGCCAGCAGCGAGGAGAGTGGTTCGGAGGACGGCAAGTCGGATAACGCCGTGGACGGTAACCCGGGCACGCACTGGCATACAGCCTACTCGAGTAGCGAGGCAAACCATCCACACCATCTAGTGCTAGACCTCGGGAGCGAGCAAAGCATCACTGGGGCCAAGCTCCTGCCCCGTCAGGGCGAGCCCGCGCCCAATGGCCGGATCAAGAGCGCCCGCATCTTTGTGCGCCGCGATGCGTTTCCGGGGATTTAACCGCTCAACCTCTCCCCTAGCCCCTCCCCCGGGCGTTCGTTCCTCACTGGGAAAGGGGAAACCGAGTCTGTCGGGCTCCCCTCTCTTCACCAAGGAGGAACGACTGTCCGGGGGAGGGAGGGGCTGGGGGTGGGAGAGGTTAATAATTAAGACAGTCTGCCTTGCGTCAAAACGTCAAAACGGGTATCCTCTTTGATTGGCGGAAACGTCGCGCCAATGATGCCCGAGACGCTGCCGCACATCTAATCGTTTTGGATTTGTGAGGAAATAAAATGGCAGTACGTGTTGGCATCAACGGCTTCGGGCGCATCGGGCGTCTGACTTTCCGCGCCATCTATGAGAAATATGGACTGAACGGCGACGTTCAAATTGTCGCGATCAACGACCTGACGGACGCGCTCACCAACGCCCACCTTCTGAAGTACGACTCCAACTACGGCCCCTTCAAGGGTTCGGTTGGCTTCGAGGGCACCGATCTTGTGGTAGATGGCCAGAAGATCCAGGTCTTCGCCGAGCGCGATCCCGCCGCGATTCCCTGGAGCAGCGAGAACGTGGACATCGTGGTCGAGTCCACAGGCTTCTTCACCGACGCCACCAAGGCCGTGGCGCACAAGACCGGCACGGTTAAGAAAGTCGTCATCTCCGCGCCCGCCAAGAACGAGGATCTAACCATCGTGCTGGGTGTCAACGAGCACATGTACGACCCGGCCAAGCACCACGTCATCTCCAACGCGAGCTGCACCACCAACGGCCTCGCTCCGGTTGCGAAAGTCCTGCACGAGACGTTTGGTATCGAGAAGGGCCTCTTGACCACGATCCACGCCTACACCAACTCCCAGAAAACCGTGGACACCGCCACCAAGGATCTGCGTGATGCCCGCGCCGCCGCGATGAACATCGTTCCGAGCTCCACGGGCGCGGCCCGAGCCGTCGGCTTGGTCATCCCCGAGCTTCAGGGCAAGTTCACCGGCATGGCCTTCCGCGTCCCCGTCCCCACGGTCTCCGTCGTGGACTTCACCGCACTACTCTCCAAAGACGCCCCGGTTGCCGACATCAACGCCGCCATGAAAGCCGCCGCCGAGACGCCTGGGCTCAAAGGCATCCTCCAATACAACGACGAGCCGCTGGTCTCCACCGATCTGAAGGGCAACCCGCATTCCTCGATCTTCAGCGCGATTGACACCGTCGGGCTGGGTAGCTTCGTCAAAGTCGTCGCCTGGTACGACAATGAGTGGGGCTACTCCAACCGCCTCGCCGATCTGCTCAACTTCCTAGAGGACAAGGGCCTGTAGGCGCTTCGCCTCCAAAATCAAAAAGGCTCCGCTTCGGCGGGGCCTTTTTTGTGTGACGGGTTCGGGCGACGTTACGTTTCCGGGCAGCTAAAGCGGCCCGCTGTTGCGGCAAGACCCATGAATGGGCCTGATGGCTATTTCACGTTATACTTTTACGCATGGAAAGCGGATCGAGTTTTGGTCGGATGATTGTCCTTTGGCTGATACGGCCTTGGACGTTTTTTGTGTTTCTAGGCGTGATTGGCGTTATTTTTCTTTATTTTATGGTGGACCATGCGCGACAAGAAAAGAGGGTCAAAAAATTTCCTTTTCAGGCTAAGACGAACCCTAAACACTCGGAAACGGTCTTTCTGTTTTGCCCAGGCGCGAAAGATACCACCACCTTTTTAGTTCCGCTTCGGGGCTTCTCCAGTGCCGAAGAAATTTATGACTACCTCTACAAAAAGTTCGATGAACCCGCTTTTCAGAATGTTCGCATCTACCGCGCTAATAGTACAGAATCGGAAGCATTCGATCACTCGCCCGAACAAAGCGATGCTGACAACCTGGAAAGACTACGCCAGCTTCTCGGCTAGTTTTTACCAGAACTTCTCGTAGAGGCATGGGTAGAGGCGGGCGAGGCTCTCTTCGTCTTCTTCGTCCCACTCGGCGGGGCCGGGATCGGAGTTGGGGGTATTGGGGAAGGGGCTTTCTTTCTCTAGATCGCTCCAGGTTTTCTTGTGGCGCTTTCGCCAGACTTCCATAGCGAGGGAGAGTAGCTCTTCTTGTTCGCAGTCCTCCTCTTCGGCGATCTTGACAAGGGAGTCGGGACTCACGAGAGCGGCTTCGTAGACGGCTCGCCCCCGCCCGATCAGCCAGGCGCGGAAGTAGTCGAAGCAGTCGTCGGAGCAGCCGCCGTTGATGACATAGGCCGCGCCCCAGAGATCCATGCGGTAGGTTGGGGCGTAGAGCGCATCGAAGTGCGTGTGGAAAGAGATCAGCTCGTCATCGGGGAGCGTTTTCAGATATTTTTTGAGCTGCTTGCACTGGGCCTCAGGGTCGTTCTTAGCGGCCAGACGTGTCGCCTCAATAATCTGCCAAAATTCGTCACGATTCATGCCGATAAACTCCGAGATAGACGCTGATTGCGGAAAATGCCTTTGAATCCTTTCCCGCCTTCGTAGCCTCTGCATTTGCAGAAGCGATGGAAATTTTAGGATACGCGGCGGCGGTGGCGATTGGGATCACGCTGGGCTTGATGGGTGGTGGGGGCTCGATCCTCACGGTTCCCGTTCTCGTCTATCTCTTTGGCGAGTCGGCCTCAAAAGCGACAGGCGACTCACTTTTTATCGTGGGAGCAACCGCAGCAATCGGCGCGGTACTGATGGCGCGACGCGGACTGGTGGACACGTCGGCGGCGCTACGCTTTGCACTTCCCGCTTTTCTAACGGTCTGGCTGACGCGCCACTTCCTGCTCCCCGCGATTCCCGAGAGGTTTGGAATGATCTCTCGCGACACAGCGCTGTTAGTGCTCTTCGCGGCTCTCATGCTCGCCACGGCAGTCTCGATGCTCCGAAAGCGCAAAGAAGCATCGCAAGATGAAAAAGCGGGGTCGCTGACGCTCCCCACGCTGGTCGTCGGTGTGGTCACAGGGCTCGTTGGGGCGGGCGGTGGATTTCTGATCGTCCCCGCGCTCACGCTGGCGGCAAAGCTCCCGATCAAACGCGCCGTGGGAACGTCGCTGGCCATTATTGCTGCCAACTCGCTCTTTGGCTTCTTCTCCGATGCCAAAAGTCGCGGTGAGGCAAGCTGGGGATTTTTGCTGACGCTCACCGCGCTCGCGGCAGTGGGCATGGGAATCGGGGGGCTGCTCTCAAGGCGCATTCCGGGTGAGAAGCTCCGCCCCACGTTTGGAATCTTTCTACTGCTCATGGGTACTTATATGGTAGCCCGTGAAATTTTTTGACCTTTCTGAACCCTTTGGCCAAACCGGTGCCTCTGTTCTGGTGAATACGAAACGAAAGAGTGATTTTTATGAGTACCCTTACCCTCTCCCCCTCCGCCCTCAACAGCCGCTTAACACACGGCGAGCGCTTTCAGCTCATTGATGTGCGCTCACCGCAGGAGTACGCCGAGGGGCATATTCCTGGCGCAATGAACCTCCCGATGGAGCAGGCCGAGGCGCGCATTGATGATCTCCAGCGCCATGATCCTGTTGTGCTGATCTGCCAGAGCGGCCGCCGCGCCGGAATGACCTGCGAGCTACTCAAGGCGCACCACGACGGCCTTGTTGTCTTAGAGGGGGGAACGCAAGCCTGGATAGATGCGGAGCTCCCTGTGGTGAAAACAGCCGCAACCCGCTTGCCGCTCATGCGCCAAGTACAGATCGGCGCAGGTGGTATGATTCTCACGGGCACTTTACTCTCGCTCTTGGTGCATCCGGGTTGGATTGCCTTAGCGATGTTTGCGGGAGCGGGCCTCTTTGTAGCAGGAACCACGGGTTTCTGCGGGATGGCGATTCTGCTGGAGAAAATGCCCTGGAATAGGGCACGGAGCTAACGAAAATGTTCTTTCAACCCTACTACTTGGGCTGTCTGGCGCACGCCTCGTATCTCATGGGAGGCACAAATGGCGACGCCGCCGTGATTGACCCCCGTCGGGATGTGGAGGAGTACATTGAGGACGCGAAAAACGCGGGCCTGAGCATTAAGTATGTGATTGAAACACATCTCCATGCCGACTTCGTGAGCGGCCATGTGGAGCTTGCCAAGCGCACCGGGGCGACGATTCTTTTAGGCGCAAACTCTGGTGCAAGCTTTCCTCACCAGCCAATCTCGGGGGAGGAGACGCTCACCCTCGGGGATCTGAACCTGACTTTTCTGGCGACACCGGGGCACACACCGGAGGGCATTACGATTCTTGCCGAAGCGCCCGACCAGCCATCGCGCCTCTTCACCGGGGACACACTCTTTCTGGGGGATGTGGGACGGCCCGATCTGGTCGGTGCCAAGGGCCTGACGAGCGAGCAGATGGCCCAGATGCTCTACACATCGCTACGGGAGAAGATCCTGCCCCTGGACGATGCCATTGAGGTCTGGCCAGCCCACGGCGCGGGCTCGTCATGCGGAAAGAACCTATCCGACGACCGGGTGAGTACACTGGCGGTACAGAAGGCGGTAAATCTGCCGCTACGCCTTGCCATGAGCGGCGACGAAGCGGGTTTTATCGCCTACTCCATCGAGGGACTGGGCGCCCCTCCCACCTACTTCTTCCACGATGCTGCCAAAAATAAAGAGGGTGGAGCCAGTGTTGGAGAGGTTCTGAGCCGGGCGCGTGCACTCACGCCGAGCGAAGTCGAGGAGCGCAGTGAAGACGGCGTACTCGTGCTAGACACCCGCGCGACAGGCGCGTTTAAAGCGGGGCATATTCCCGGCGCAATCGAAGTGCAGCTTGACGGCAACTTCGCCCCGTATGTTGGAGCCGTGCTTCCCCCCACCGCCCCCGTGATCGTGGTCGCGGAGCCAGGCCGTGAGACAGAGGCGCTGACCCGACTGATCCGGGTGGGCTACGAAAATCTGCTCGGCTGGCTCGACGGTGGCATGGAGAGCTGGAAAGCAGCAGGCGGCGAGCTTGCCAGAGCGGCAACACTAGAGCCAGGTGATCTAAAAGCCCTGCTCTCCGTGAGCGCGGCCCCCGCAGTGCTAGATGTGCGAACTCCGAGCGAGTGGGAAGCGGGCCATATCGCAGGCGCGGTGCATATTCCCATCGCGGAACTCAACCGCCGTCTAGCAGACGTCCCCCAAGGGCCCCTCGCGATTATCTGTGGCTCCGGTTATCGCTCCGCCATCGCGGTCTCCCTACTGTTGCGCCAGGGCCGCACCGATGTCGCCGATGTACCTGGTGGCTGGAAAGCCTACTGCGCCTAAAAGGCCCGTAGACGCCCACTTCAGTGGGCGGTAAAAATAGACCATGGTAAAAGTCGGCTCACCTGCTCCCCAGCTCACCCTGCACACCCCCACGGGTGAGCCGCAGCCCCTCAGCGCACTCTACGCACGCAACCCGAAGACGCTTCTGGTCTTTCTGCGGCACCTAGGCTGACTGCCCTGCCGTGAGTATGTCGCGCAGTTGCGAGACCAGAAAGCCGCGTTCGACGCACAAGAAATCACGGTCGTCTTAGTGAGCTTTGCCTCGCCGGAGCTAGCAATGCACTGGCAGGAAGCCACCCAGTTCCCCTTTCCGATGCTCCTTGACCCCGAGCACCGCGCCTACGCCGCCTTTGGCCTCGGCTCGTCAGTGCTGGCGGCGTGGCACCCCAAGATGTTTCTCTACTACTTCCGTCTGCTGGCAAAGGGCCGCAAGCTCATGCCGGTCAAAGGCGACCCCTACCAGCTCGGCGGTGACTTTCTTATTGACCAGCAGGGTATGGTTCTCTTTGCCCACCCCAACGACGATCCCACAGACCGACCCTCGGTCTCGGAGTTGCTAGCGCTGGGAACCATCCCCTAGCCCCCGGCGTTTTCAACCTCCCCCTTCCTTGGGACAGGGAAGGAGGCCGGGGGGATGGGTTCAGGTACACTGAGAGCATGGAATTTGACCAACTCATGGCCCGGCACAAAGACGCGGTCTATCGGCAGATGGTACGGATGTGTGGTAACCCTGACGATGCAGAAGATGTGCTCTCGGAGTCGCTGCTGAGTGCCTACCGCGCGATGCACCAGCTCAGCGATGAGGCCGCGTTCCAGAGCTGGCTGGCTATCATTGCCCGACGAACCTGTGGGCGTCTAAAGCGACGTGAAGCGCTCGCCCCGGTGTTTCGCCTGGCAGAGCTCGCGGAACAAGGAATCGAGCCAATCTCAGAGGCAGCCTCGCCCGAGATGCAGGCTATTGAGGCGGAGACAAAAGCCTGCTTGCTTAGCGTGATGCACAGCCTTCCGCCCCTCTACCGCGAGGTCTACGTGCGGCGCGATGTACAGGAGCTTCCTGCTAGCGAGGTGGCCGAGCAGCTGGGGATTAGCGTCGCGGCGGTCAAGTCTCGCCTCCACCGCGCCCGCGCACTCGTCCGTGCAGGAATAGACTCCGGCCTAGGTGCCTGAGCGCACAGTTTTTTGGAGATTCTTATCCAGAAAAGTAATCGTGCGGCTGGCCATATCAAAAAGATTAGGAACATGGCCACCCGGCAAGATGACCCTCGCCTTGGGCTCTTTCGCGGCGGCGAAGAGTGCATCACTGCACGCTCTGGGCACGACATCATCGCTTGCCCCCGTGAGAAAGAGCAGGGGCCGTGGCGCGGCGCGGCTAATCGCGGGAAACGGGTCAACATCGGCGAGGGCAGTGCGAATTTTCACGGCATCGTTCTCGCCACTATCACGAAAGCGCTTCGCAAAGGGATGAGCGCTCGTCGTGATCAGAGTCCCCCAATCACCGCCCGCCACCCAGAGCGCAGCTGCGGCCACACGCGGCTCCTCAACCAGAAAACGTGCGCCCAACACGCCGCCCAGCGAGACCCCTATAAAGCCAATACGCTTAACATCCACATCGGGGCGCGAGGCGAGATAGTCTACTGTGCGCCGGAGGTCCTGCACGGTCTGCGCCGCCACCGTCCGCATCCCCGCCAGATCCTGCTCCGCAATGGGCTTATTATTTACTTTGGGACGATCCCCGTGCCCTGCCACATCAATAGCCACCGTGAGGTAGCCCTTGCCACTCAGCAGCATCGCCAGTGCCTGGAGCTGGTTCTTATCCCCTCCCAAGCCGTGGAGCAGAATGACTGCGGGGCGCTTGCCGGTTGTAGCGGCAACGGGCACGGAGACCAGCGCCGGGACACTCGCCCCACTGCCCCCCGAAAACGTCAGGTTGTAGAGCGAGAGCGGCTTGCCCTCAGCATCCTTGCGCTGTGTCAGCTTTGTCTGCAAGGATGCCGTAGGATCGTAGGCAACCCCGGCCAGTGTTGTTTTTTGGGTTTGAGAAAGCGCACTAACAGCAAGGCAAGGCACTGCCAGAAATGCAACAAAGCGGTTATACTGCATGCAAGGAGTATATCCTAAAATGTCACTACGCGACTCAGAGCATCACTCCCTTCCATCCTCTCACTCCCTTATCACGCCCCTGCTAGGAATCGCAGGAATTGCAGGAGTCGCAGCTCTTGTCGGTTGCTCAAAGCAAGAAAGCGCACCTCCCCCGCTACCTTTACCCCCCTTGCCAAAAACGCAATCGGAATGCTTTCCCTTCCTACTCAAGCAAGCACAGAGACAGATAGAGCAAGTCAATGAGCCCGCGCTGTATTTTTGGCGTCGCCTCGCCTGGATCCAGTACCACCATGGGGAACCGACTCTGGCACGTCATGCCCTGGATCAGGCGATCGTCAGTCTGGACACTAGCTCTTTAGGGCCGAACCAAGAGAGCCTTGAGCGCTCGGCGCTGGCAGAACAGTACCTGGCAATGCATGCCACGGATCAGGCCCGCAAAGTATTAGGGGACTTTCGGTATCAGGGCAGCTCCGCTCAGGCCCAGCGCCTCCTGAGTCGCACCACACTGACCTCTCTGGAAACCCGCCGTCTACAGAGTCCAGAAATCTTTTTGATGCCGCGGCTGGTCGTGGCACTGCTCGATAAAGGCCCCAAATTAGCACTCCAGAACGCGCTTCTGCCCCGCCTAGAGTTTGCCTTGATGCGCGGCCCGGAAGGAGGGCGCGCCGAGAGCTATCATGGAGCGATTGTTCTACAGTTCTATCTGGGCGACCCAGGAGTCGCGATTAGGGCAACGGAGCAACAGAGTGCCACGGATAAAGTACGGACGCTGGCCTGTCTTTACTGGGGGGGAACCACCTCCCCAAGCGCGATTTTCTCGCAGAGAGAGTCCTTCCCCGCTCTGCAAAGTGCTCTCCCTGTTTCGGTAAAACGGGAGCTGCGCACACGCCTCCTCACTGCCCTAGCAAGCCTCGCACCGAGTAAAGGCTCCGATCAGGAGCTCACGGCGATCGCTATGCTGGCCTATCAGAGCGGTGACAGTGAGCTGCTCCAGAAAGCAGCACACTCCCTCACCCGCTCCCCCTACCAAAGTCAGGTCCAGCAAGCAATCCGTGCGCAACAGCCAATCCTGATGCCCTCTATCCGTGGTACCACGACCAGCAGACATGCCTCGATAAATCAGCTAAGTCGCAGCTTGAACCGTCTAGCGGGAATGCATCCTGGCCCCTACCAAGAGCGCCTTTGGGAGCAGTTCCTGAGCGAGCTCAGTGGGACTGCGGGGGAGAGTATCTTCACATCCATCCTGGCCACTCTTTTCCGCAAGCACGGTCAGTGGGACTTGCTCGCCCGTCTTCTCACGATTGAGAACAACTCCGCCTTCCAGTGCCATCAGAGCCTTCTCCAGGCGGAAGATGCTCTGGAGAAGGGCATGAAACAGGCAAGTCTTGTGGCTCTAAAAAAGGCACTGGGTCGGCTTGAACGGATTGAAAAATCAAGTCATAAAGCACAGGAAGCTCTCTTTGCGCAAGAGCTTGCCAGACGTCTAGGTAACCCGGAGATCCTGGTTACGCTAGAGAATGTTCTCGTCAAGCTCCTCCAAGAGGTAACGATTCCGCTACTGAAAAATGATCTGCGCGTTCGGTTGATTGGGCTTCAGGCGCTTAATGGCAATCATTCCGCCTACCAAGAGGGGATAGTTGCTCTTCAACGCGAGGCCACCCAGACCGGCAAGGAGTATACAATTTCCGGGGATCTTCTGGAGCGGCTAGCACGTGAGCAGACTCGGATTGGGAAAATCACCGATGCCTGGGAAAGTGTCGGGCAGATCAAGTCCCCACAGAGTCGTGCTTTCGCGATCCTGACAATGG
>JANNDD010000706.1:0-12379 GCA_031387365.1 Armatimonas sp.
GAGATTCGCCCCGTCGTTATCTGTCGCCCACGCCTCGGCCAGCGTGTCCAGCATCCGGTTGGCGAACTCCGGCGGCGTGAACACCTCGTCGTTGGAAAGGTTCGCGATACACGTCAGCACATCGGGGTTGCGTCCGCGTAGGGAAAAACTTACCTGCTCACTCATACAAGCTCCTCCGGCGCGAGGGCCGCCAGCTCTTGCAGTGTCATCGGCGGGTAGTCCTTTGTCGGCGTGAAAATCTCGTGCTTGCCTATATCGGAAAAAAGCGAGTCTTTCGCGCGGTAAGCAGACATCTGGTTGAGCACGTCCAAGCGGAAGTCGCGCCGCTGGAACTTTGCTTTGCCGAGATAGCCCCACTCGGCGAAGGTGATCGGCTGATCGTCGTGGGTGCGCATCTTCAAGGCATCGCCGTGTACCAGGTTCTGCGAGAGCACGTAGAAAGCCGCCCGGTATAAGTCGTCGGAGGGGTGCAGGCTCAGGTACTCGGCCAGAATCTCCAGCACGTTGGCGCGGCACTCGGCGATATTGTCAGGCAGAAGCTCTATACCGTAGAGAGACATGACAGCGACCAACGCAAAGTGCTGCTTCTCGAACTCGGACTTGCCGTACGTCCGCTCGACAGCGGTTAGCTTGCGCTGCAGAATCTGCACCAGGAAGTTGCCGCTCCCACACGCGGGCTCCAGAAACCGCGCGTCAATGCGCTCGGTCTCCGCTTTCACCAGATCGAGCATCGCCTCCACCATCCAGGGGGGCGTGAAGACTTCCCCGTGGTCAGCGACGCGTTTTTTGGACTTAACAAGACTCATAGGTGGATGCACGAAGAGAAGTATTCCTCGTGGGACTTGTTATACCCTCTTATTCCGGGCCGTGAACGACTCGGAATGCAGGAATCGCACCGTCGCATTCGGAGCGGCAAGTAGAGCGCGGTAAAATCGTAGGAGGAGCAAAAATACAAATGGCAATCGGAAATTTAGAAGAGCGGGTGACGGCGCTGGAAAAGAAACTCGCGGCGCTGTCCGAGGTAAGCGAACGACGCCTCGGCGTGACGGGCAGAACGAACCCGGAGGTTCTGGAAGAGATGTTCGGAGTTTTTGCCGACAGCCCCCACGCAGGGGCAGTCCTAGACACCATCGCAGCGGAGCGCGAGCGCGAACGTCGCGAGTACCGTGACAAAGCGGCATGATCTACCTGCTTGACACTGACCATCTCAGCCTCTGGCAACGAGGAAATGAGGAAGGCATTCGAGTACGCAATCGCATTCGCCAGCTTGCTCCCGATGACTATGGAATCACCGTCATAACATATGCCGAGCAGGCTAAAGGCTGGCTGGCTGCCGTTTCACGCGCCAACTCGCCCGAAGCGGAGGTCAGGGCATTCGGTCAGATGCAGCAAAGCCTCCGCTTCTGTACCGCTTTTGCCATCTGGGGATTCACCGAGAATGCTGCCTCGATATTCGCTCGTTTACGACAGGCCGGAGTTCGCATAGGCACCCAGGATTTACGGATTGCGTCCATTGCTCTTGCGAACGGTGCAACGCTCCTGACGTGCAATCTCTCGGATTTCGAGAAAGTACCTGGTCTCACGGTGGAAGACTGGAGCAGAGAAGCGAGTAACTAAGCCGCCTGAGTTGGAAAAAGCTCGTTCAGAGCAACGGCGGCTTTAGGTTTGACTAGGGGGCGATGGTCTGGGTTTCGTCGAGCACGGTGATAGCACCTAGCAGTCGTGGTAGAATCACCTCATGCCCAGTGCCCGCGCCATAGTGACCTACCGGCCCGATACCGACGAAGAGCGCCTCATCGCGCTGCTGAGCCGCAAGACAGGACTGAATAAGTCGCGCTTGCTCGGGCTGGCGCTTCGTCAGATGGCGGAGCGGGAGGGGGTTAGCGATGCAACCCGTGTGCGTTTAAACGCTCAGGAACAAGCGCGACTGGATGCACTCAACGATGAGCTACCGCGCACTTTCTGGAAACGCTACAAAGCCTTTGCGGCAAAACTTGAAGACGAAACGCTCACCGAAGACGAGCGGCGCGAGTTTTTAACGCTCACTCAGCAGAGCGAAGCCTGGAATGTCCGGCGGCTGGAGCTACTAGAAGAGCTGGCGCAAAAACGCGGGATGCACTTTCCCCAGCTCATGCAAGCCCTCGAAATTCGGCATCATCCCCATGCCTGAAGCCCGCAAGCAACTCGCGATTCGTCTGGCGGTTCGGGATCCCGAAACGGGTGACCCTGCCCCTCTCTTCCATCCCCGGAAAGATCGCTGGGCGGAGCACTTCGCCTGGGATGCCACCGACCCACTTTTGTTACGAGGCACCAGCCCAACAGGCCGTGCGACCATTGAACGGCTACACCTGAACCGTCCTGAGCTACTCATGCTTCGTCGTCTGCTCAGTCTTGCGGAGCGGCATCCTCCCGCCTGAGTAGTATTACTGCGATGGGAAAAGTTCTCCAAGTAGCAATGTGGCGTTTGGGGCGGCGGCGACGGCGTAGCGACGTGCTTTGGAGCCCAGGTCACGGCGTAGAGTGGAGTCAGCAATTTCGATAAGCAGAGCGATGTCTGCGGGACCGGGGTTCGTATCCAGAAAGTCTTCATCAGGGCGGGTCAACACGACAAGATCAGGCTCCGGGGCGCTGGTCTCATTGTCTTCAGGGGCGACCTCGACGGGAGCCTCCGCCTGGAGATACTCCTCCGCAAAAAACACCAGAAGTGCCTGGCGTACCCGGCGGAGTGTGACCGTGTGACGACGGTTCTTCATTTTTTCTATCAGTTCTCCCTCAAACAGCTCGTAGCGCTCCGCATCCAGCAGGCCACTGGCTGTCAGGCGGCGGATTGCGGTGCGGGTCCAGAGGAGACGTTGGGTTCCCCGCTCAACCTGGAGAGGTAAGAAGGTGGGCTCCATTGATAGTGCAGACATGGCGCTATTTTATCCGATCTTGACTACCCGCCCAATTCACGATAGAATTTTTAGCCTGTTGGTTCTTTAGTGGTTTCCCGTCGTAGCTCAGCCCGGATAGAGCAGTCCCGTCCTAAGGGAACGGCCGGGGGTTCGAATCCCTCCGACGGGATTTACGTTCGCCCAGAATTTAGTTCGACCTGGAGAGGTCGCATAGTTGGTCTAGTGCGTCCGCCTCGAAAGCGGATGAGTGCAAGCTCCGTGGGTTCGAATCCCACCCTCTCCGTTTCCCTCTTTGAATCGAGGCAACAAGTTGCTCTCGCTAAGCACTTCGCGGGGCACTCTCCGAGTGCAGGGCACTCGCTTCACCCACCCGTCTCGCTTCACCCATCCGTCTCGCTTCACTCACCCGTGAGGGTGACCGGCGCAGAGAGGAACGAACGAAGCCCTCAGCGAGAGGGACTTGTCCCCTCGAAAAACAATACATCCCCTCGCAAAACAATACATCCCCTCCGAAACCCCAACGAAACCAAGCCGCGATACAATGGCGTCATGTCCTCCTCTTCCGTGCCCTCCCTCACCATTGCCGGGCTCCAGCCCCGTGCCTGCGGGCTACCGATCCCCCTCTCCGATGATATTGAGCGCCTCGAAACGCTTTTCTCCGAAGTGCTGACCGAGCAGGAAGGCACGGCGTTTGTCGCGCTCTCGCGCAAACTAATGGAGACGGCCCACGAAGACGCCATGACGCCCACAAAGCTGCTCGAAGCGATTCCCGAGCTGATGGACTCGGCAGTTTGCGCACGGCTTCTGCGCGCGGTGACGGTGCTTTTTCAGCTTCTTAACACGGCGGAACAAAAAGAGATCGTGCGTGTGAACCGAGGCCGCGCGGAGCCGCGCTCGGAGTCTATCCGAGAGGGCGTCCAGCGCCTTAAAGAGCAGGGATTGAGCGCGAGCGAGGTACAAAAAATCCTCAATAAAATTGAGATCTGCCCGACGCTCACGGCGCATCCGACCGAAGCGCGCCGCCGAGCCGTTCTGGATAAACTCCTGCGTGTCGCCGAGGGGCTGGCCCTGCGCTCACAGACAGCAGATGGCTCGCACTTAGACCAGCCGCTAGAGGGCAACCCGAGCGTGCGCGCCGATGAGAACCTGCGCCGCGCTCTCACTGAGCTCTGGCAGACCGATGAGATTCGCATCACGCCCATCACGGTTCCTGAGGAAGCACGCAACGCACTGTACTTCTTTGAGCGCACGATCTTCTCCGTGGTGGCGTGGCTCCACACCGACCTGCGCCGCGCCCTTGCCGAGAGCTACCCCGAAGCGGCATTCACGGTGCCCTGCTTTGTGAGCTACCGCTCGTGGGTGGGCGGAGACCGTGACGGCAACCCCAATGTAACGGCAAAAATCACCTGGGAGACGCTCAAAGAGCACAGAAGAATCGCGCTGGAGTTCTTTGCAGAGCGCGTCGAGAATGTCCGCCGCGCTCTCACGCTCTCGGTGAAGCGCGTGGCGGAAGACGACCCGCTACTGGCCTCGGTAGAGCATGACCTGGCCGAAGTCCCCCTGCCCGAGAGCCGCCGCCTGCGCCATATAGGAGAGCCCTATGTGCTGAAGCTGCTCTGTGTGCACGCTCGGCTCCTGGCAACACTGAACAATGCCCCCCATGCCTACGCCAGCGATGCGGCATTTATTGAGGACCTCGCGTTGGTGCAAGATGCCCTGCGCCGCAACCACGCGGGCTCGGTGGCGGATGCCGGAGACATGGCGGATTTAGTCGTGCAGGCGCGCAGCTTCGGGTTTCACCTCGCGCCACTTGATATCCGGCAGCACAGCGATGTTCATGCCAAAGCCGTCACCGAGATACTCGCTCTGGCAGGCGTCACCGCGAACTACTCCGCGCTCTCCGAGGAAGAGAAAGTGGCCATACTGCGCTGGGAGCTACGCTCACCCCGGCCCCTGGTAAGCCGCGATGCCCCCCTCTCGGCCCAGACACGCGAGGTTTTAGATGTCTTTGAGGTGGTTCGCCGCGCCCGCCGCGAGCTCTCGCCCCAGAGCGTGGTCTGCTACATCATCAGCATGACCCACGGGGCGAGTGATCTTCTGGAGCCGCTGCTCCTCGCCAAGGAAGTGGGCCTCGCCGGGGAGCTAGACATTGTCCCGCTCTTTGAGACCATTGATGATCTGCACCAGTGCGGCGATCTCATGGCCGATGTCTTCAAGATCCCTGAGTACAAAGCGCACTTGGCCACCCGGAAAAACTTCCAGGAGATCATGCTGGGCTACTCGGACTCCAGTAAAGACGGCGGCTTTCTGGCGGCGAACTGGGCCCTGCAAGCGACTCAAGAGAAGATCGCGACGGTCTGCCACGAGGCGGGGATCACGCTGAGGCTCTTCCACGGGCGCGGTGGGACGGTCGGTCGTGGCGGTGGGCGTGCCAACAAGGCGATTCTTGCGCAACCGCCTGGCAGCTTCGACGGGCAAATTCGCTTCACCGAACAAGGTGAGGTCATTTCTTTTCGCTACGGCCTCGCGCCCATTGCCCACCGGCACCTGGAGCAGATCATCAATGCCGCGCTCCAGGCCGCCAGCCCCAAGCGCCAGGCAAAAGAGCCCGAGGACGGCAAGCTGATCCTGGAGCAGATGGCGCAGAAAAGCCGCGCGTTCTACCGCGCTATGGTCCACGACGACCCGAGCTTCTGGACGTTTTTCGCGCAGGCTACTCCGATTGCCCACATCAGCAAGCTCCCGATTGCCTCGCGCCCCGTCTCGCGTAGCGGAAAAGCACTCGCCAGTGTGGACGACCTGCGGGCCATTCCGTGGGTATTCTCCTGGATTCAGAGCCGCTACATCGTCCCCGGCTGGTTTGGCCTGGGCAGTGCTCTCGAATCCTTCATCGGCGACAGTCCCGAGAAGCTCGCCGTGATGCAGAGCCTCTGGCGCGAGTGGGCGTTCTTTAAGACCGTGGTGGACAACGCCCAACTAGAGCTCACTCGCACGCACCTGCCCACCGCCAAGCTCTACGCCGACCGCTGCGACGATCCGGCGCTGCGCGACAAGTTCCACAACCTCATCGAGGGCGAGCACACTCGCACGATCAAGTGGGTCAAGCTCCTCACCGGCCAAGAGGGCGAGCTCATGAGCCATGCGCCGGTCGTTAGAGCCACCGTGCATCTCAGAAACCCCGCCGTCCTGCCGCTCTCGCTGCTCCAGGTCGCGCTGATGGAGCGCCAGGAAAAAGAAGGCGAGAGCGATCTGTTGCGCGAGGCGATTCTTCTCTCCATCACCGGAATCGCCGCCGCCATGCAGAGCACGGGATAGAATCTAGCTCCCGACAGCGGCCAGAGCGGGCGCCCTGTTTGGTGCGCTTGCCAGAACGGAGACCGGCAGGACAATCATATCAAAGCGCCAGCCGGGGAGGGTTTTGAGGAGCGCGGCAAGAGCCACCGTGTTGTCCGAGATGTCGTTGCGCCGTCGTACCACCGCCGCGACATGCTCCGCGCCGCGCGTTGCCAGCAAATCCATGTGGTAGTCCCAGAGCGTCTCCGGCAGATCGTCCGGGCCGGGGTCTTCTGTAACCGTGTAGCCCTGCGCCCGAAACGCACAGGCCAGCCAGTGCCGCGCATCACGGGTGGAGTGCACCCACGCTGGAATCTCTTCAGGAACCCCTGGAATCATAACAACCTCCGGTGATCGGGTGCGACATCTACCCGAACATAGACAAACTCTTCTCCCCGACGAATTGCAAGCGCCACGGGAGCCGACTCATCCTGAATGTAGAAAGCCCCACGAATATCTGTCCTGCGAATCAGAGTATCCGTTATCTGGCGATCATCTTCATACACCAACCCAATCAAGGCATCTTGAATCGGCTTGATAAAGTTATCGTTATCGAGCAATGCCGGGGAAGCTCCAAAGTAGTACACCCCGATCAAGAGACAGTCTGCCCTCACCGGCGCAGTGCCCACGGGCCATAGCTGCTCGGCAGCCCTGCGAACTGCCTGTTGCCACTGGCGCAGGAGCGCTTTGTTGTGGCTCTGGTGCGAAACCGGCGTTCATGAAACCGTGAACTCGAAGGGAAGCATCCACGCCTATCTTACCACCTCAAACCATGCAACTTATCCCTGGGCGTGGATGCGCTCACAGATGTGGCGGACAATCGCCTCTAAGTTGCCATCCGCACTTTTAAAGGCGTAGTCGTTGACGGTCAGCGGAGCACCGAGCACCACAAGCGGTGCACCGTACGACGGGCACGCGATGGCCTGCTCGGTGGTGAGGCCGCCAACGGCTTGCACGGGCACCGACACAGCGGCGGCCACTTCACGCAATTGATCCAACGGGCTGGGCATGCGTGCTCCACTGGCAGCGATCCCCCGGCGCTCATCGAAGCCGATGTGGTGGATAACGTAGCCACAGCCCAAGTCTTCGAGGCGCTTGGCAGACGCAACCATGTCGTCGGAGATCATGTTGTCGCCCATCACGCCCACTCCAAAATCGCGGCCCGCTTTGACCACTTCGCGGATGGTGTGAGGATGCGCCCGCTCCATTACGACCACATGGGTCGCCCCGACTTTTGCCACAATCTCGACTTCCCGGTAGCCGCCGTCCATGATCTTCAAGTCCGCAACAATCGGGACATTGGGAAAGGCTTCACGCAGCACGCGCACCCCATTGGCTCCGTGCGCCATCAGCATCGGCGTCCCGGCTTCCAGCCAGTCCACGCCCGCCCGCATCGCGAGATGCGCGGTCTCTAGTGCCTCATCGAGGTCCACAATGTCAAGCGAAATCTGTACAATCGGTCTCATATTGGCATTCTACCCGAAGTGTGCCGCTAGTTTTTTGCGGACAAATGCCACGGACTTTTCCAGATCGCCCATGCCGTTCATACCGTCCTCGATACTCACCCAGTGCGGCGTGCTACCGGCGGCTTTAAGGGTGGTAAAAATAGCGTCGTAGTCGTTGAGGCCCTCGCCAATCACACCATGAGCAAGGCGGGCAGCGTAGCCGACGCTGTCTTCTTCGTTGCGCAGATCCTCGATAGTGCCTGAGGTAAGGTAGCGATCCGAGGCGTGCATGGTGAGAACGCGGTGCTTGACGAGCTCTAGAACCGCTAGCGGATCTTCGCCTGCCAGAAATGCGTTTGAGGGATCGTAGTTAACCCCGAAGTGCGGCGAGTCAATGGCGTTGATAATTTCGCAGAAGACATCGGAGGCTTGCGCGAACTCCGGGTGGGTCCAGTAGTTGTCTTTGTAGTGGTTCTCGATAATCAGTGTCACGCCCTGCTCGGCGGCGTAGGGCAAGAGGCTCGAAATCGCCCCGACCACGCGTATCACACCGTCGGTTCGTGAGAGATCCGGCCTGCGCTGGCCCGAGAGCACCCGGCAGTAGCGTCCCCCCAGCGCCGCCGTCAGCCGAATCCAGCCGCGCTCTTTCTCCAGCTCGCCTTCCAGATCATCGGCAGTGAAGTCCGGAGAACAGCAGAGCATGGGCATGGCAAGATTTTTGGTGGCGAGCGCATCGCGCACCGACTCAATCCACGCCGGATCGTCCTCACAAAAGCCCGCGTAGAACTCCAGACCATCAATATCAAGCGAGGAGGCTAGATGGATCCAGTCAAAAACCGTCATGGTCTTGTGGACGCAGAGCTCGTCCATAAAAGCCTTGGGAAAGGCGGCGAGTTTGGGTATCATGCGGGCATTTTACCGGCTATACTAGTGTCATGCTCACAGACGAACAACTGAGTTTCTATCGCGAGAACGGCTACGTGCTTGTGAAGGGACTTTTCAATAAAGATGAGATGGCGCGGCACCGGCAGGCGCTGCATGACCTGGCGCACCGGCTCTACGTGGAGAGCAATCGGGGCTCGGACGCGACCTGGGGCGCGGCGCGTAGCTACGTAGAGGGCGGAAAAACATCCTCGCTCCAGCACTGCCACGATGTCCAGTTCTACGATGCGGGCCTGGCGCGCCTCATCGTGGACGAGCGGCTCGCGGGTGTGGCGGCGCAGATTATCGGCCCCAATGTCCAGCTCCACCACACCAAGATGTTTATCAAGCCGCCCGAGAAAGGCAGCCCGTTTCCGATGCACCAGGACGCGCCGTTTTTCCCGCACGCCAACCACTCCATGATCGCCGCCATCGTGCACTTCGATGCCGCGTCGCTGGAGAAAGGCTGTGTTCGGGTCGTGCCGGGTAGCTACAAGCTCGGGCTGCTTCCCCATGATCCGTCGGGCGGCTGGCACGTCGATCCCGAGGAGTACAAAGTTGAGGACGCCACGCCCTGCCCCGCCGAGGCGGGCGATGTGCTTTTCTTTAGCTACCTGACGATCCATGGCAGCGGCATCAACGCCAGCAGCGAGGCACGCACCACGCTGCTCATCCAGATGCGTGACCCGCTCGACCCGCCGTGTATCCGCACGCACGAAAGCCGTGGTCAGGGCACGATGCTCGCGGGCGTGGACCCGTCGTGCTGCACTACCAAGCCCCTCTCCGACGATCATCAAGACAACCCGGTGCATAAAATCAACGGCATGGGCATGAGTGGCGGCGAGGTGAGCATGGGCGGTGAGGTCAAGATGGGCGGCGGGATGGCTCCCCCTAAAATGGGGGGTTAAACGCGCTGCGGCCCGGCGGATTCTTGCGAATCCGCCGGGCCGCTCACGTCGAGGAAGCCTCGCCTCTGGGAGTCATCATGACCCATGAGACTTGCTCACGAGCTAAAATCAGCCCGCGAGACCCCCTCGGAGACTATGACTGTTGTGCATGCCACCACCTCCTTGTTCTTGAGATGCTCCTATTGTAGGCTAAAGCAAACTTCAGGTCAAGGGGTAATTTCAGGTAAAATGCCCACATGTCTTGCAATCGTCTTTTCCTTCTCTTAGCCGCCCTAGGTCTAGCCGCTCAGCCTGTAGCAGCGCAGCGCGGCGGTGCTAACGCCTTCACTCCCCCTGTAGCGAAGCTTCAGTACGCCCCGAACCGCGACTTCGACCTCCAGCACCTGAAAGTGGAGCTCGATATTGACTGGCCAGGCCGCAAGTTCACCGGCGCATCCACGAATACCGTCGCGCCCCTGCGCGCTGGGCTGAGCGTATTACATTTCCATGCCGGGAAAAATATCGAGGTCAAGACCGCGCAATCGGGTGGCAAGAGCCTGAGCTTCACCCGCGAGGGTGATACTATCTCCGTGAGCTTCCCGGCTCCCCTGGCAAAAGACAAGCCCCTGCTGGTGCGTTTCACCTACGCGGGCGGCGCGATTCAGGGCGGCGGCTTTGGCCAGGGCGACGGTTTCCATTGGATGAATCCTACGGATCAGAACAAAGAGAAGCAGGGGTTCTGGACCCAGGGCGAGACTGCGGGCAACCGCGAGTGGGCTGTGACCTGGGACTACCCCAACGATCTCACCACCACGGAGACGATTACCACCGTTCCCGCGGAGTGGAGTGTCGTGAGCAACGGCCTGCCCGTGGCCGACAAAGTGGTCAATGGACGGCGAGTCTCCCACTGGAAGATGAGCCAGCCACACGCGACATATCTTATGGCAATAGTCTCGGGGCCTTTTGATATCAAAAAAGATAAGTGGCGTAATGTGCCGCTCTGGTATGTGGTGCCCAAGGGCTACGCCGATAAAATTGACGCTAGCTTCGGCGATACCCCCGATATGCTGGAGTTCTTCTCCAACATCACCGGTGTCAAGTATCCCTGGCCTAAGTACGCCCAGAACGCCATGTATGATTTTGGCGGCGGCATGGAGAACGTCTCCTCAACCACGCTGGGAATGAGCAACCTCACCGACTTCCGTTCGGGCTTTCGTAACATGGCGAGCCTGAACTCACACGAGCTAGCGCACCAGTGGTTCGGGGACTTAGTGACCTGCAAAGACTGGGGCGAGGTCTGGCTCAACGAGAGCTTTGCGACCTTTATGGAGGTACTCTACTTCGAACACAGCCGAGGCAAGAACGCCTACGACCGCGAAGTAGACGGCAACATGCGCAGCTACTTAAGCGAGGCGCGCCGTTATAAGCGCCCGGTCTCGACGAACCTCTACCGCGACCCAGAAGTGATGTTCGACAGCCATACCTACCCCAAGGGCGGTGCGATTCTGCACACACTGCGCCGCCAGCTAGGCGATGCAGCATTCTTTGGCGGGATCAAGAAGTACCTCACCGAGCACCGTCACCAACCCGTGGAGTGGGAAGATCTCTGCCGCGCCTTCACGGACTATAGCGGAATTAACTGCGAGCCCTTTTTCCAGCAGTGGCTCCTCAAGCCCGGCCACCCGGTGCTGGAGTACAGCTGGAGCTGGGACGCGGCGACAAGCGAGGTCGTGGTCACGGTAAAACAAACGCAGGACACCAGCGACGGCACCCCGATCTACACAATTCCCACCAAGATCGGCCTGATCCGCGAGAGCCTGAACCGGGTCACTATCACCCTCAATGCCCCCGAGCAGATCATTAAGATCAAGGCCCTCTCCAAGCCCACCGCCGTGCTACTGGATCCAGATCACGACTTTCTACGCGAGCTCAAGCACGAGTTTGCCCCCGACGAGCGCCTGGCGGTTCTCAAGCACGCCCCGGTCGGGCTTGATAAAACCGTCGCAATGCAAGCCCTTTTCGCCGACAGCCCCTCAGAGGAGGCAATTCAAACCGTCGCCGCCCTCGGAAAGTCCGACACGCTTCGATTCCCCGCGCTCGCAAGCCTCGATGGCCTTGGGCGTCTTGAGCGTGAGGACCAACGCGGCCTCTGGCGTGGCCTGCTCCTGCACCTAAGTGATGCGCGTCGTGGTGATGCCATCCGGGCACTGGGCAAGCTCAAGCACGACCCCGCCGATGCCAAGCTCCTCATCGCACTGCTCACCGAGAAAGAGACCTACGCCAACTGCTCCGCTATCGCGAGCACGCTGGACCTCTGGGACGACAAGGCGTACGCAACGGAGATCGAGAAGGCCAAGAAGCTCGGACAGCGGCCTGCGCGAGGACGATAGCCACCCCGTTCACGGGGCGGAAGAAGTTATGGATAAAGTCAAGTTTGGGGTGCTAGGGTGCGCCCGTGTTTTTGAGCGCCGCATGGCTCCCGCACTGAAAAGTGCGGGCAATGCCGTGCTCCATGCCGTTGCCTCACGCTCGCTTGAGAAGGCACAAGCTACCGCCCAGAAGCACGGCGCGGCAAAAGCCTACGGCAGCTACGATGCGCTACTTGCCGACACGGATATCGAGGCGGTCTACATTCCTTTGCCCAACGACCAGCACGCGGAGTGGACGGTAAAAGCGCTGGCTGCGGGCAAGCACGTGCTCTGCGACAAGCCGCTGGCACTGAGTGTGGCCGAGGCCGAGTGGATGGCGGGCGCGGCGGCGGCAGCGGGCCTGCGGCTGATGGAGGGCTTTATGTACCGGCATCACCCACAGCACAAAAAAGTATTCGAGGTGCTTCACAGCGGCGCAATCGGCGAGCCCGTGCACTTTCGCGGAATCTTCACGTACCCCGCCACACCGG
>JANNDD010000771.1:0-4753 GCA_031387365.1 Armatimonas sp.
TGGCGTTGCATAGATGGCTCTCCGCTAGGCTAGAATATCCGTCACCACCGTACCGTAGACATCGGTGAGGCGGTAGTTTCGTCCTCCGTAAAGGTACGTTAGCTTGGTGTGATCTATTCCCATCAGGTGCAGAATCGTGGCGTGCAGGTCATGGACATGGACTTTCTTGTCTTGCGCGTGCCAGCCGTACTCATCGGTCGAGCCGTAGGCGAGGCCTCCTTTGACACCGCCGCCCGCCATCCACATCGAGAACCCAAACGGGTGGTGCTCGCGGCCATCCATGCTCTCTGCCGTGGGGGTGCGCCCGAACTCGCCGCCCCAGACCACGAGCGTGTCTTCCAGCAAGCCGCGTGCTTTGAGGTCTTTGAGAAGTGCTGCAATCGGCTGATCGGTGGCGGCGCAGTTGTTGGGCAGCTCGGTCTTGAGGCCCCCGTGCTGGTCCCAGAGCTGGCAGCTAGAGCGCTTGGAGGTGGCAGTGTGGTAGACCTGCACCATGCGCACGCCCCGCTCAACCAAGCGCCGCGCCATCAGACACTGCCGCCCGAATGTCTCGGTGAGCGGGTTGTCGAGGCCGTAAAGCTTTTTGGTCTCAGGGCTCTCGCGCTCCACATCAAAGGCGTCAGGTGCCTCGCGCTGCATCCGAAACGCCAGCTCGAAGCTCTGGATACGGCCCTCAAGCTGTGCATCGCCGGGCCGCGCTGCTTTGTGCGCCGCATTGAGCTGCGAGAGTAAGTCGAGTTGCTCGCGCTGCTTCTGCGCCGAGAGCTTGACATTGCTCAGATTGGCAATCGGATTTTTCAAGTCCGAGACCAGCGTCCCCTGAAACTCTGCGGGCAGGAAGCTACTGGTCCAGAGCGGCGCCCCTTGTGCAGGCTGCGCGGGCGAGAGCACGACATAGCCCGGCAGGTTTTTATTGGCCGTCCCGAGCCCATACAAAAGCCACGAGCCTAGCGACGGCCGGGAGAAGGCTTGCTCGCCGGTGTTCATCTGCAAGCACGCGCCGTTGTGATTGATGTTGTCGGCGACCATCGAGCGAATCACGCACATGTCGTCCACACACTCCGCCACTTTGGGAAAGAGCTCGCTGACCTCGGTGCCGCACTGCCCGTGCTTCTTAAACTGCCACGGCGAGCCGAGTAAATTGCCGGTCTTAGTGCGCTCCAGTGACGGCTTGGCAAACGGCAGCGGCTTTCCCGTCTCGGCAGTCAGGCGCGGCTTAGGGTCAAATGTGTCCACGTGCGACGGCCCGCCAGACATGAAGAGGAAAATGACGCGTTTGGCACGCCCAAGCCCCGCGCCCAACCTCCCCCCACTCGCACCGCTCGTGACCCCCTCCGGCTTCGCGAAGGGGGAATGGGCTTGTGCATCGTCGGCGAGCAGGCTTGCGAGGCCGAGCATTCCAAAGCCCGTGCCCCAGTTTTGTAAAATCTCACGTCGTGTCATTGTGTTTTCCTCAAGACCGCCCCCGTTAGAGGGGGACGTCTCACGAGCCTACGGCTGGAAAGGCCGTTCGGCCATACCGCATGGATGGGCGGCACGCCCTTGGTAGCCGAAGGCTCTTCAGCACCGCCGTTCTGATCGGCGGTGCTACCCACGTTCTAGTCCACATAGCAGAACTCGTTGGCGCAGAGCAGCGCCTGTGCGTAGGCGTCCCAGCCCTCGTCTCCCATTTTTGTCAGAAAGCTCTGGCCCAGCGCAAGCTCTTTTGGCGACGGTGGGCGGGCGTAGAGTAATTTATAGGCGTAGGTGATGCGCTCGGAATCCAGGCCGGGGTGGGCCTTGAGACGTGCTGCGAGAGCCTGCGCTTGCTCCAAGGCAAAGGGGCTGTTGAGCAAGTACAGCGCCTGGGGGGCGACCGTCGAGATCGTGCGTTTCTCGGCGCTGTTAGTTGGGTCGGCGCTGTCAAAGAGCGGCCCAAAGCCCGTTCTGTCCGAGCGGATCGTCATCGAATAGACCGTCCGGCGCGGTACATTAAAATCCCGAAACGCGAGGCCACCAGACGCTCTGTCCAGCTTCCCGGAGACGGTTAGCAACGCATCCCGGAGCGACTCGGCCTCTAAGCGGCGGCGCGGCGCACGGGAGAGCAGGCGGTTGTCGGGGTCTTTGGCGAGGGCGAGGGCAGACGGCACCGACGACTGCTGGTAGGCATCGCTCGTGACGATACGCTTGTGCAGGGCTTTGAGGCTCCAGCCACTCTGCACCAGCTCGCTTGCCAGCCAATCGAGCAGCTCTGGGTGCGTGGCCTTCTCCCCAAGCTTACCAAAGTTGCTGGGGGTGGCGACAATCCCGTGCCCAAAGTGCCCCTGCCAGAGCCGGTTGGCGATCACCCGCGCCGTCATTGGGTTTTTGTCACTCGCGATCCACTCCGCGAGCTCACGACGGCCACTGCCTGAGGTGATTTTGAGAGGCCCACCGCCCAGCACCACAGGCGCGCCACGCGGTACCAGCTCGCCTAAGTTGTCGTAGCGGCCCCGTTTATGCACTTTTACATCGTGGACACCCTCATGTGGCGTTCCGGGAACTCCGCCCTCCGCGATCCCGTTGGCGATCTGGGGAGCTGTATCTGTGCGAAGAGACAGGCGCTGGTACTCCAGAGTTTGTAAACGAGCACGGGTTTCCTTCGGCAGTAGGCGATCATTGTCGGGAACGAAGGGACTCTTGTCAGGCGGAAGCGCCAGAGCGAGTTCAAGGGCTTTGTCTTTTGCACCCGCGTTCCAAGCGACACGAATAGCTTCCGTTTCCGGGGCAAGTCTCTGCGGAGCCAGGTCTACAAACCGATAGCAGGAGCCCAGTTGCCCGCCAAATTCTCCGATGTCTGCTCCTTGATCGAGAGCGGCATTGGCAAGCGTAAAGAAGCCGCCGCCAAAAACCTCGCAGGTCACGGTGGTGGTGTCGCAGCTGTATTCGCCGCCGGGCAGGACGCAGACAACGAGGGACTCGCCTTTCTTGACAGTCACTTGCTGTGGAGGGATCGTGACGGACCCCCCATTGGGGACTTTGCCCGAGGAGAGCACTTTCTCGCCGTGACGAATCTCCCACGCAAAACCATCCCCGCAGGCGGGATCGGCATCCGCGAGGGTTGCCTGAACCGTCACGGTGTCGTCGAGGGGAGCCTCCCAAAGCACGCCGACTCCCCCTTGGGGGCTGGGATGGACATTCACGGAGCGCGGCGGAAGGGTGAAGGTCAAGATGCGCTGCTCTTTGCGGGTTGTGTTGACGGTGGCACTCAGGGCATCTTTATCTCCCTTCACGCCATCCACACCGGAGACTCCACCGACACTATAAAACGGAGTTCGGAGTGTGGGCGGGGTGAGCCCCAGAAACTCCCGCCAGTGGCGCTCATCGGGAATCTTTCCCTGCGCTACTTCTTGCGCCCAGGCCAGCGCGACGGCCTTACGCGCCGTGCTACGCTCATCCGTAAGCTGTTTCTCGACCACGGCGAGCTTTTCGCGTGCGGTGCGTTGCGCCGGAGTTTCCAGGGGAATGCGCAACATGACCTCGCCCGCGCCCTTGGGCGTGAGCTTGGGCAGAATGTGGCTAGAGAAGAAAACCCCCGCCATCGCGTAGTAGTCGCGCGTCGAGAGCGGGTCGAACTTATGGTCGTGGCAGCGGGCGCAGCCGACGGTGAGCCCTAAAAATGCCCGGCTCGTCACATCCACTTGGTCGTCGGCAATATCCGTCAGAATTTTATCTTTGTCCGCATCGCCATTGCCCCAGTTGCCAATCGCCAGAAAGCCTGTTGGGACGGGATCACCGCTGAGTAAATCCCCCGCGAGCTGCTGCTTGATGAACTCCGTGTAGGGCAGATCGCGGTTCAGCGCCCCAATCACCCAGTCACGGTAGCGCCACGCCTCGCTAATATCGCCCTCACCCCCCAAACCCCGTGCATCCGCGGAGTCGGCGTAGCGGGCCACATCGAGCCAGTGCCGCCCCCAGCGCTCGCCATAGGCTGAGGAGGCAAGTAGCTCGTCCACAAGTCTTTCGTAGGCATCGGGCGCGGTGTCGGCCAAAAACGCCTCGACCCGCTCGGGCGTGGGCGGTAGGCCGGTGAGATCGAAGCTCAGGCGACGGATCAGCGTGCGTCTATCGGCTTTAGGCACGAAACCAAGCCCTTTGGCTCTGAGCTTTGCCAGCAGAAAGGCGTCTATATCTGTCCGCGCTCCCACAATCGGCGGCGCCAGCGACGGCGTAACGGGCGAGTAGGGCCAAGACACTCTGGCTCCCTGTCCCCCGCCCGGCGGGGGGGACTTTGGAAGGCTCGCCCCACTCTGTGCCCAGCTTATCAGCGCCACTCGCTCGCTCTCGGGAAGCTTGCCTGACGGCGGCATCTTGACCGCGCCCTGGTAGCCCACAGCGGCGACGAGCTTTTGCGTTTGTGCTTGGGAGAGCTTCTGGTCCAGCCGGACGCCCCCCAGCTGCTGCGCTGCGCCATGGCAAGACAGGCACTTTTCCGCCAGCACGGGACGAACGGATTTTTCGAAAAGCTCCGACGAGCCCTGCGGCTGCGGAGCGGCAAGTGCCAGAGCGAGAGGAAGCGCTCCAAGAGCGAGAGCGAGTACGCCACGATGCATCGTAGACTCTGGTTCGCTAGTACAACAGGAAATCCCTCTTGAATCGGGGCATAATAGTGCATGGGATTTTTTCAGACCGCCGAGGGCACCCTCACACTGAGCGGGAAAGCCACACTTCTCAAGTTCGCCTACGCCTTTGAGTGTGCCGACGATGAGTCGGATCCGCCGCGTAAGCTCCTGCG
>JANNDD010000092.1:0-2763 GCA_031387365.1 Armatimonas sp.
GGGCAGGTTCTCGCGGCTCAGTCCTGAGTAGGAGAGATCTTGCTGGGTTTCGTAGCGGCGAAGAATCTCACCGAGGATAGTGTCATGGGTCCAACGAGGCACGGGTCTCTTATTCGGCAGCGGCTCCGCGCTTTCCTCCTAAAAGCAACTGGGGCAGCAACAAACGCCTCAGCCGAGGTCGCCGCATCCTTGGCTACAGGCACCACAGGCAAGGTGGCCGCAGATATCGCCGCAGCAGCTACAGGTAAAACCACATTGGCGGCGGCGGCATAGGCCAGCGCTGGGGGAATCTCCGCGGCCATCAGCAGAGAGAAGCAGCGCCTTGCCGTAAAACTCGTGGGAAGCGTGGTCTGCTCTAGGGCAAGCAAGAGCTCGCCTAAAAAGACGGCATCGTGATTGAGCGTGAGCCGCGCACGTTGCCCAAAAAGCCGCAGTAGTGAAGCGGGTTGCAAGAGCGCATCAGACCAAACATGGGGGATTGGACGGAGTGTGACAAGAAAAGTTGCACGCCGTTCTTGTAAAATAGCACTGACACGGCGATAAGGAACACAATGAACGAAATCAACAACTGGCTGGTGCAGCTTGACCAGGCTTCTCACGAGTGGCTCTCTGAGCTTGGCGACGATGTAAACGAGGCGGAGCTAATCTGGCAAGCCTTCCCCGACGGCCATAGTATTGGCGCGGTACTCACCCACATTGCTGAGGTTGAGGCGTATTGGCTGCATCATATTGCCTGTGGCGAGCCCTATCAGGACATGGAAGGCGACGTGCTCAATGGCGAGATTGACCAGTACGGTATTAAGTGGCCCCCGCCGCCCCCGCACCCGCTGAGTTTTTACAAAGCACTTCTGGCAACCACACGCGACAAAACTAAGACGCTTATTGGGGCGCTGGAGAATCCCAATCACACCGCACTGCGCGGCGAGCGGGAGTTCACGCTAAGCTGGCTCATGACCCACGTGATTGTCCACGAAGCCTACCACGGCGGCCAGGCAGTGCTGCTCCTGCTTGAGCAGAGGAAACGTACCTGAGGAGACTCGATGCTGACGTCTGAGTTGAAAGCTCGACTAGAGTGTGTACTGGGCCAGCGGATCGTGAATATTACGCGGCGAATTGGCGGCTACTCGCTGGCCCTGCGTCTGCGTCTGGAGCTTGCGGATGGTCGGCTCGTCTTTGCCAAAGTCGCTACGATAGAGCCGACGGCACGCTGGCTTCGGCGCGAGGTGGTTGTCTACGAAGCGCTTGGCTCGCAGAACTTTCTGGCGGAGTTTCTGGGCTGGGCCGATGATTCTACAGAGCCGTTTCTGCTTCTTGAAGACCTGAGCGAGGCGCACAGGCCGCCGCCGTGGACGACAGCGCGAGTGGACGCAGTGCTCACCGCGCTCTCCGAAGTCCGACGTGCGCCACTTCCCCCACAAACTCCCGCACTGGAAGCGGAGCGTGCCGTGCTCACGCGCTGGGCGAGCATCGCCGACGATCCCGCGCCGTTTTTGTCGCTTGGCTTGTGTAGCGCTGGGTGGCTGGAAAACGCCCTCCCAACACTTCTCGCCGCCGAACAAACCTTGAACTTGGACGGCACGGACTTTCTGCACCTCGATGTTCGCTCCGACAATCTGTGCTTTGTTGGTGATCGGGCTATAATCGTGGACTGGAACTGGTCGTCGGTAGGCAGTGGCGACGCGGACATTGCGTGCTGGCTGCCGAGCCTGAACTCGGAGGGTGGCCCACTGCCTGAGACGATTCTGCCCGACGCCACGCCGTGGGCCGCCGCGCTTGCAGGGTTCTTTGGCAGTATGGCGGGCCTACCGCCGCCCGAAGGCGCACCGACCGTCCGCACCGTCCAGCGCACACAGCTCGAATCCGCGCTTCCTTGGGCGGTGCGAGCGCTCGGATTGCCGCCGATTGAATTTCCGCCGATTAAAATCGGCGTCTAGGGGCGTCGTCCCTCCGCCAAAAAGTCGCTCCGCGACTGGGAAAGCACTTCATTCCTAATCGCGGAGCGATTTCTCAGACGAGCCTGCGAGGCTCACAGACGCCGCTTTCAATCGGCGGGTACAGCGAACACAGAATGACCGACGAAATTTTTTTAGCCGCCTTTGAGGACACGAGCCTGCCACGCTACGAGTGGACATACACCGCGCACGTTCGCATGGGCTTTCTTTACCTGAGCCGCCTGCCGTACGCCGAGGCCGAGGCAAGTATTGTAACGGGAATCCAGCGCTACAACGCCGCCAAAGGCAACCCGACGGGCTACCATCACACGATCACGATTGCATTTGCAAAGCTTATCGCCGTCCGGCTGACGGGCTCCGACTGGCCCGCGTTTCTGGCTGCAAACCCGGACTTGCTGACGTTTGCCTGCATCCAAAAACACTACAGCACGGAGGTAATTAAGAGTAACAAAGCGCGGGCGGAGTTCGTCGAGCCAGATTTGCTGGTGTTGCCAAGAACTTCCTCCTAACTCCTTCAGAGGTGAACCCACCCGGCTCTCCGCTCATTCTTCGCTCCAAGCCACCCTCCCTCAGGGCAGGGAGGGTAGGGGAGGGTTCTGGCTCCCCCTTCCTTGGAACAGAAAATAACCACGGGCTAAAGCCCCGGGCTTTCAGCCCTGTGGTTATTTACAAAGGTAAGAAAGCCTGTCAAGGCTGACCATCAAAACCAAGAGAGAGTTCCTCATTTTTTTCAGAAACGACGATTTTGTCTTGATCCCGAATGTAACGACGAACCGCAGCCTCGTCGCGATAGCCCACACTCTCACAAAAG
>JANNDD010000777.1:0-3956 GCA_031387365.1 Armatimonas sp.
CAGGTACTTGCGGCGCACAGGCTCGTCGGCGAATTTATAGCCAGGACCGCCACGGCCCGTTCCGGTGGGGTCGCCGCCCTGGATCATAAATCCCTTGATGACGCGGTGAAAGATCACCCCATCGTAGTAGCCCTCGCGAGCGAGAAAGACAAAGTTGTTGACTGTAACAGGCGCATCCGCCGGGAAGAACTCCGCCGTCAGAGTCCCTAAATTGGTCTCGATCGTCGCCGTGTAGGTCTTCGAGAGGTCAATGGAAAGCGCAGGAGCTGCGCTGTATTGTTTTGCAGACATAGGCTTCAGGATACCACGGAAAGTTCCCCCTCATCCTCCGTCCAACGGGGGGGACAATAGGAATTTTCCTTGTTCTCCCCCCGCTTGGCGGGGGCTAGGGGTAGGATTAGCCCAGCATCGCCTCGACAAATACCTCAGGGTTGAAGGGGAGCATGTCCTCTGGCCCTTCACCAACACCGACCATTTTGACGGGGACACCTAGCTCTTGCCGGAGCGTAATCACAATTCCACCACGTGCTGTGCCATCTAGTTTGGCGAGCACAATGCCCGTGACACCGACGGCCTCCGTGAACTGTTTTGCTTGAGGAATCGCGTTCTGTCCTGTGGTGGCATCCAGGGCAAGCAGCACTTCATCGGGCTTGCGGCCTAGCTCTTTCTCACAGATTCTGCCGATCTTGCGCAGCTCCTCCATCAGATTGAGTTTGGTGTGCAAGCGCCCCGCCGTATCAACGAGAATCAGATCGGCTCCCCTCGCCTTGGCGGCGATAATCGCATCGTGCACGACGGCGGCGGGGTCGGCGTTCTCTTTCTGCCGGATTAGCTCCGCACCCGCTCGCTCGGCCCAGATGCCGAGCTGCTCAGCGGCAGCGGCGCGGAACGTGTCGCCCGCCGCGAGAATGACTTTCTTGCCCTCTTTTTTTGACGCCCGGTACGCCAGCTTTCCTAGGCTCGTGGTCTTTCCCACGCCGTTGACACCCACCATGAGATAGAGAGTCGGGCCGCTCTCGGCGACGCGTAGCTTAGTGTCGCCCGGATCGCCCAACGCCTCGGTGAGCGCGATCTTAAGCCCTTCTTGGACTTCGCTTGCCGTGGACATGCGCTGGTCGCGCACCATCCCGCGGAGGCGCTCTAATATCTGATCCGTGGTGCGTAGCGAGAGATCCGCCGCGAGGAGCGCTTCCTCGAACTCATCGAACAGATCGTCATCAATGCGGCCCTTGCCCGTGACCAGGGCATCTACCGACTGAAACAGGGTCTTGAACACACCACGTTTGAGCATGAGGGCATTTTACCCCCTAACCCCCGTCGGACGGGGGATAGGGGGTTGGCCAGCCTATTTCACCATCAAATAATCGCCACGGTAGACGATGCCGGGTTGCTGCTCACTGAGGGGTAGCTTGGCGGCGAAGGCGGCGCGGGCGATGGCTTTTGCGTGGCCATCTGCAAAGACGATATTGCCAAAGCTTTGATGCCGAAAGTCCAGCGACGACGTGCAGCCGTAGCCGGGGTAGCACCAGGAGCTGGGCGGCTGGATAGTGATGGTCTCCGTTACCGTGGCGACGGTTTTCATGGCGTCCGGGCCCGTTGCCGTGCTGTCAGTGCGGTTGCCCGAGTCGGCAAAGAGCAGGCACTCCGCCGGGCGAGTGATCGCCGCGTCACTGGCGGGGCTTGGCTGCATGACCCAGCTTCCGCCGACATTGACCCACTGCTCATTGGCGAGAACTGAGCTGTAGCCGTAGCCCGTGCCGCCGAGATTGGCAGGACCCGCGTACTCGGAGCAGCGCTGAATCTCACCACTCTTGAGATACGGAAAGATCAGCCCGAGCTTTTTATCCAGCGGCCCAGAAAACCCCGCACGTGCCCCAACCCAGTAGGTCTTGCTGTCGCCGTAACTAAAAAGAGGGAAGGTGGAGTCGTAGTCCTGGGAGTACATCAGCGCCGCAAGCCCGAGCTGCTTGGTGTTGGAGAGGCAGGAGGTCTGACACGCTTTTGAGCGGGCCTGGGCAAAAACAGGAAACAAAATCGCTGCCAGAATCGCGATAATCGCGATGACGACAAGAAGCTCGATCAGCGTAAAAGCTGACCGACGAGTATTCGAGTTCACAAACGTTTCTTTCTAGCCTGTTTCGCGCAGGCCGAGGGATTTTTGGTACCGTCGAATGAATTCGCGGCTAGAAAAGATAAACCCACCTTCGTGGGTTGACAGTCCGCGAAGGCGGACTTTTCCTCACTAGCCGGGATTTCAATCCACGGCGCTTTGCCCCCGCTGGTGATCGGACTCGGAGCCGAGGCTCAATTACCGTTGCGCGACAGTGCCGGAATCACACCGGACTTCCCCAGAGGGCGGGAGCGTGAGTAGGTTATCATGCGGAGGTGGTGCGGGGCAATGACGCATGGCGCACCGCCCACCCGATCTCCGGCCGCACCGCACGTGTCTTGCGATCCTGCGATGCCCCCACGAAACCTGCGGCAAATTCCATGGAGTGCTGAGTGGTTTGTGTCCGCCAAGTGAAGGGAGCAACGGAGATACCTGTGGGTAGGCTGCTGTCTCTAATGCCTTCGTTTTGTCCAAATTGATCGGGCTCAAAGTGATAATGACGCGAAGTGCCATATTCCGTTGTACGATTGACCACATAAGCTTTACCAATGCGTTTACCTAGAATAGTGCTCCGATAAGTTAGACTGGTGTAAAGCCCTGGGTGTTTTTGGGCAAATTGTTCTGAGAAAGAGCCCGGCAGTGGTTTCTTGGCAGTGAGATACGGAAAAAAGTTCGCCAAGTGACCAATGAAAAAAGGTTCACCGCAAATATAGGGAACGCCTCTGCATTTGGAATGCATGTAAAATTCCTGCCAAAACTCGCGGGTGGGATTGCCTTGACTTGCGGCGACGAACTCATCCAGTACGCGCAGGAGCGGCATAACCCACCACTCCAGATCAAACTCGGCAAGTGCGGCGGTGTGTTGGCGGAGCTGCTGCCAATCGTCGGGCGTGCCTTCCAAAATAAAATAGGGTATGCCACAGATGCCGATCACATCGTAGTTGAAGTAGACCTGCATAGCATCCAAAAGCGCGACCTCAAACGCGGCTTTCTCGATAATCCCCGTCGTGGAGAAACTGGGGACGATTGTCTGATGTGTCGCGTCGCTAAGGTGCGTTCGAATCTGCTCCGAGAACTCCGCAAAGACTCCCTCCCAGTCGTTTCCTGCAAAGCCTTTGACGAAGTCGTCGCGGCGTACTTCTAGGGTGAGCTTGCCATGGTGGGCGACAAGCTTCTCGCGTAGCACCTCGGCGTTTTCTCGGACATGGAGCGCGAAGCCCTGTGCGATCAAGAGCCAGATCATATCCGGGGAGAGCACGAGCGGGTGGTGTTTGTTGTAGGCCGCGCTCACCGCCGCGACAAAACCATGGGAGTAGCTGCTGACCTCTGGGGTGATGAGGGTCTTTGTATTGCGGGAAAATGCCTCAAGTTCTCCGCCACCACCGAGCACCTGCTTGAGGACAACCTCGTAGGTGACTGTCTTGAGCGGCAAGAGCCCCTGGAGAACCGAGTTCCCCGGAATACGAACGGTAGTTGCAATCGTAGCCATAGAAAATTATAACCTAACTCCCCAGTCGCGGAGCGACTTTATGGCGGAGCCTGCGACACCTACAGACGCCGCTTTCAATCGGCGGATCAAATCCGGGTAAAATCCCTGCATGGAAAGATTTGTCATCGGGGTGGATGTCGGGACGGGGTCGGCGCGGGCGGGAGTTTTCGCAGTCGCCGATGGAGCACGCAAGGGGCTGGCGAGCCATCCGATAAAAGTCTGGCGACCGCAGTCAGAGTTTGTTGAGCAGAGTAGCGCCGACATCTGGAGTGCCGTGGGAATTGCGGTGCGCGGGGCGCTGGCGCAGGCGAAAGTGGCTCCGGAGAGCGTGGTGGGGATGGGCTTTGATGCCACGGC
>JANNDD010000790.1:0-3488 GCA_031387365.1 Armatimonas sp.
ACGGACGCTACGGCTCACCGCTACGCAGCTATCAGGAGGTGGAGAAGCTCCAGGCGCTCATCGCGGGTCAGCCGTTTCTGACGCGCCGCGCCCTAGACTCCCTCGCCACGGGAAAGCTGGACTTCGCGGGCTTACTGGAGAGCGCCACGCGCGACGATGGCCCGTTTGGTGACCACCTCAAGCGCATCCTGGTCTCGGTCTCCAGCCTTCCCCCGGTGCTGGAGTTCGTCCGCGCCCTGCTTGCCGGAAAGCCCAACAACGACCAGAGCACCTACTACCGCTTGCTCGCCGCCGGGATCATTCGTCAAGACCGTGACGGCAGCGTCCGCTTTCGCTGCGAGCTCTACAAGCGCCACCTCGCCGACCACCTAACCTGATGAGTACCGTTTTAACCTTCGATTAAACATACTATGAGTAGACTGCCTGGACACAGTTGAACCAAAGTGACTGCGGGAAAAGTGTCCAGAAATACGCCTGGTCTACACCGGTGGGTAGATTACGCATTACTACACGCTTCCAGGGCTAGAAGCATCGCGCTGTTCCAGTCCAGGGCACGGCCAGACTCCCACTCTCGCTCGAAGCTTGAACTGCTCAGCGCTTCACGCGCGGCGGCGATCCGTACCGCGTTGGTGCGTTGTTCACTTGCCGCGTAGGCTTGGGCAGCGTCCTCCCGCATCCGGCTGGCCGCCGCGGTGAGACGCACCGCTAGCTCCCAGGCACCGGGCATTTCGGGAGCCAATGCCACAAGATCTGCTGCTACTTCCACATACTCGCCTGAGTCAAGGGATAACAGCTCGTGTGCGAGGCGAAGGCACTCGTGAAGAGGGGATCGGGCTTCCACCCGGCGGCCCATGCCAATGTAGTTGGTCGCGAGATAGTAATCGGCCCGGATTATGCCATTGATGTCTCCCATCTCGCGCATCCCTTGCAAGGCTGCCCTCAGCACCTCCTCGGCTCTCTCACGCTCACCCAGTTCCTGCAGAGTACTCCCCAATAACGCTAACGCCATGGCGTGTTCCTGCCGTAGCCCAATCTCCTCGCTCAGGCGGAGAGCTTCCTGGGAAAGCTGTTGTGCCTCAGGGTAATCTCCCTTTCGCCAGAGGACCTCGCCCAGGAGAATCGAAGACACCGCGACCCCGTGTAAGCGTCCACTACGACGGTTGAGGCGGATTGCCTCTTCCAGGTGAGGCACCGCATCCTTATAGTTACCCAACGACCCTTCCGCCATCCCCAGATTTCCAGAAAGAACGGCCCTGAGGCGACTCTCGGGGGGGACGCCCTCGGCGTGCGTCAGCGCCTCGCGAAAAGCACTACGCGCTTCAACGAGATCACCGCGCACGTGAAGCACGTTCCCGAGCACGTTGCTACAGTCCAGAATAGCTTCTGCATCACCCGAGACTTGGGCTAGGTGCAGACCTCGTTCCGCGAGTTTCTGGGCGGCACCCGGAGTCTCCAGGATAAGGATCAGCCAAGCGACAGCAGCCAGGGCGTGGGCCTCCGCTATCGGGGAAACCACCTCTGTCTCCGCTCGCGCCAGTGCGCACAGGAGCCAGGTTCGCCCTTCACTATAGTATCCCTGGTGTGACCAGAAGCTACGGAGGCAGAGGCACAGCCGTAAGACTTTCTCTGCACCCTGTGGCTCCACCAGGCTCCATTCCAGCGCGGCGCGCAGGTTGTCTAGCTCCTGATTCAGGGTCTCCATCATCTCACCGAAACCGCCCCCCTGGAAGCGCGCTTCCCCCTCAGCAGCCAGAACCAGGAAGTAGTCCCGATGCCGCTCCCGCACGGCCTCAGACGTGCCCGTTTCTGCTAGCCGCTCTCGGGCATACTGACGAATCGTCTCCAGAAAACGGTAGCGAGTGCTAGAGCCAGATGGCTCCGCGAGCACGAGGCTCTTATCGCAAAGCCAGGTCAGAACATCCAGAACTTCCCAATCCTCCACGAGGTCTCCAGAACAGATCTGCTCCGCAGATTCCAACGTCCACCCACCCGCGAAGACAGACAGACGGCACAGCAGTGCTTTCTCCGCCTCACTGAGCGGATCGTAGCTCCAGTCAATCAGCGAACGGAGTGTCTGTTGGCGTGGCAGCGCCGTGCGGGAGCCGCCCGTCAGCAAGCGAAAGCACTGATCAAGCTTGCCGTTGATCTCCTCCACCGAGAGACTTCGGACACGCGCCGCCGCAAGCTCAATGGCCAGCGGGATGCCGTCTAAACGGTGGCAGATCGAAGCCAAGGCGGGTGCATTGGCATTCGTCACGGCGAACGTGGACTGCTGAAACAACGCTCGCTCAATAAAGAGCTGCACCGACTCGAACGGCGAGAGACTCTCCGGGGTCTGGTGCTTGCTCGAGTCGGGCAGCGAGAGCGAGGGCACCCGGTAGGTAAGCTCTCCCGCAATACCCAAAGCCTCACGACTGGAAGCCAGGATATGCACACGGGGACACTGGCGGATCAGCGTGTCTGCCAGTTTGGCACAGGCATCGAGTAGGTGCTCGCAGTTGTCCAGCACCAGCAGTAGGTGTTTATTCTTGAGGTACTCCACCAGGCTCTGAGTAATGGGCTTACCCGGCTCCTCTTTCAAGCCTAGTACGGAAGCGACGGTTGCGGGTACGAGGTTTGGATCGGTGAGGGGTGCCAGCTCCACCAGCCACGCGCCGTCGCCCTCCAGCAGATCCGCCGCCACTTGTAGGGCGAGACGCGTCTTGCCACAGCCACCTGAGCCTGTCAGGGTGAGAAGGCGTGCCGTTGCTAGGAGTGTGCAAATCTGTGTAAGCTCGCTCTCTCGGCCCACGAAGCTGGTTGGTTGGAGGGGGAGGTTGTTGGGAAGGCTGGCGAGGGAGCGTAGCGTGGGGAACTGGGCTGCTAGCTTGGGGTGAAGCAACTGGAAAATGGCTTCAGGCCGACCGAGATCACGGAGTCGATGGCTACCCAGCTCTAACAGGGAAGCCTCCGCGGGTAGGGAATCTCGCACGAGCTCCTGTGCTGCTGCGGAGAGGAGTGTCTGCCCGCCGTAGCCCGTGGCGAGGAGCCGTGCAACACGGTTTAGGGGCTGTCCAAAGTAGTCACCATCCCGGCTCTCCACCGCTCCGGTGTGCAGTGCCATACGCACTTTAATAGGTGTCTGCTCCGGCCAAGGCTCGCCTGTCAATGCAAGCTGAGCAGCCAGTGCAGCGCACAGTGCATCGGGTGCGGTGGGGAAGGCGGCACAAAAGGCATCGCCGATGGTCTTGAAGACGTAGCCGTTGTGCGTCTCTATGGCATCACGCAGCAGCGCATCGTGGCGAGCGAGGGCAATTTGCATCGCTTCGGGCTGCACTTCCCAGAGCTTGGTGCTTCCCTCGATGTCGGTGAACAGAAATGTGACAGTTCCAGCGGGTAGATTACGCATCGGCTTATTGTAACCTTTTTCATGGATCGCTGGTTCGCCGATTGAAACGCTTGTCGTGAATTACGTTTTTGCTGTGCCGTCACCGTTCGAGGGATTAAAA